>JALYQB010000244.1 GCA_030856045.1 Actinomycetota bacterium | reverse complement strand
CTGCGGGGGGAGGCGGCCTCGCCGGTAGCGGCGCGGACGCCGGCGCGCGCGCTGGCGGCAGTGCACCGGTCGGTCGAGGTGGGCCAGGCGGCATGGGGGCGGGAATGGTAGGCGCCGGTGCGGGAGCGAGCGGGCACCGGGACAGCGAGCACCGCCGTCCCAGCTGGCTGATCGAGCAGGACGAGAACGCGATCACCGGATCACTCCCGCCGACGCTCCCCGCCGGAGGGGTGATCGGCGCGGACCCTCCCGAGGACTGGTAGCTCCAGCGAGGGCGCGGATCACCCCCATCCGCCGACGCGGTGCCGCTCAGCCTCAGTCCACCGACTCTGTGCGCCGGGGATCGCGACCGGTCGACCCGAGCAGGCGGTCGAGCAGCGGCGCGTCCTCGGCCACCGGAACGGCGGCTGGGAAGACACCGATCGCCCGCCACTCCTCGACGTGCGGGCTGATCTCGTCCCACAACCCCTGCACGAGCTCGTCGGGAAGGTCCGGCTCGACGCCGATGACCCGAGCGATGTCGTGGGCCCGCAGACCGCGGAAGGAGTTGATCTGCCAGAGGTACTCGCGCGCCGGGAAGTCGCCGAACGAGCAGTGCACGGTGCGGTCGAGGTCGTCGAGGCTCCTCGCCGCGGCGCACGCCTCCCGCGCGATCGCCGCGAAGCTCGCCTTCGGATCCACACCCAGGAGGTCCCCGTCGAACTTGCCCGGTCCGGCCTCGTCCATCGTGCGGCCCGCGAGCATGTCCGGCACCCACGCGTCGTCGTAGGCGTGGTAGTTCACCACCTCTCGGAGCGTGGGGGTGTGGTCCCGCAGCGACGTGGCGAAGTCGGGCGGCAGCTGCATCGACCACTGGTTGTCGCGGATCTGCTCGACGATCCGGACAAGCGCCTCGTCGGCCAGCACGAACACTTCGGGCTCGGTCATGGTCCTCTCCTTTTCCACTCGGGACGCGGGTGACGCTAGCGGGGAGGTCTGACAAGAATGTGAGCTGCGGGCGATACCGCCGTCGGGTGGTTGCGGGAGGAACATGAGCACCGTGCTCGAGGATCGCATCGTGCGGGCGGCTGAGGAGGTCCTCGCCGCGCAGCAGTACGTCGGCTTCGTCGACGTGCTGAACCGGCTCGGCTGGTTGCCCGTGCCGCGGATCGACGAATGGCGCCAGGGTCGCATCGACTCCCTCGAAGCGACGCTGCAGGTGAACCCTTCGAAGATCGTGACCGCCCTGGCGTTGTTCCGCCGCTGGGCCCAGGGCCATGGCCGGTCGCGACCGAGGCGGAGTACATCGCCCGCACCCGGGACCGCAGGGCGCTGCGCTGCAGCATCAGCGGGGATCCCGGAGTCGAGCGGGCGTACCGCACGCACTGGACGTGCACCGGGTGTGAGGGTATGGGGGACCTGCTCCTGATGCAGGAAGCGGGCCCGGTGTGCATGACGTGCGCGGCACCGACCACCTGATGTTCCTGCCCGCGGGCGACGCCGGGCTGACGCGTCGCGCCCACCGGACGAGCGACCTGACCGCCGTGGTGGTGATGTCGGTCAGGTGGCGAGGTCGACGTTGAGCAGCACCTCGCAGTCGCAGTAGCCGCCCCGGCCCTGAAGCCCGGCCTGCACGGCCGACCAGTCCAGACCTGCGCCGGCGGTCCAGCTCTGTGCGGCGCGCAGGGTGTTGTCGCAGCCGCGCTGCTGCAGCGCAGCCGTGATGGCCGCAGCCAGCTCGACCCGTTGCGGCCTGCTGAGGTTCAGCGGGGGTGCGGGGCCCAGGTCGTCCTCCTCATCCCACCGGACGTCGTCCTCGTCGTCATCGCGCCAGCCGGCCTGGTAGGGAAGCCGGGCGAGCGCCCGGGCCCGGTCAGAAGAGTTCATGGCGAGACAATGGCAGAGACCCCCGACGGTTTCGCGCGACTGTCCACCCGAGCGGAGCGCCCGCCGTGGGAGGATGGGTGCATGAGTACACCGGCTCAGGGATTGGTCAGGTTGCATGCCGCAGCCAGGTCGGGGGAGCTGGAAGCGCTCTGCGCCGCACACGACATCCGCATCCTCACGGTGTACGGCAGCGCGACCCGAGGGGAGTCCACCGCAGGCGATCTCGATATCGGCGTGCTCACCGAGCAGGGCGCTGACCTCGCCCGCGCGCTCGACTGAAGTTCGGTCGCGGCGTTCGCTGCGGCGCAGGAAGGACCGGATGCGTGTGGCACCCTTGGGGTCGATGAGTCCCAAGAGTCGCGGACGACGTCCCAAGCGCCCCAGCGGGCGCAAGACACGCGCGGGACGGAACGACGCGCCGGACGTCGAACGCATTCTCGGCGACGTCGTGCATGACGCCGGCCGGGATCTGTGCAAGATCACGGACCCGCTGGAAGCGGAGCTGGCCGTGTCCAGCCTCGTCGGCACGTGGTCGGGGAACTTCCCGGCTGAGGACGACCCCGAGGTGGTGTTCGGCGAGGGGCTGATCAAGATCGCCGAGCGGCTCGGCACCGCCGAGGCGCAGGCCCTGCTGCGCGGCCTCGCGGCGCTCGGTACCGACCGACAACGCACCCGTGCCGCCACCGCCGCGGCCGAACTCGCCGCCCGCGGGGTGGCCGAGCCGGCGTGGGCCGGTCAGCTGGGGGGTGTGGAGCTGACCGGTTCCTGGTCCTACAGCGACGTGTACGGCGACCAGACGAGCGTGCTACTGGCGTTCGAGCGCGCCGGAAATGCGCACGGCCTCGTCGTGCTGGTGGACCACACGCTCGGCGACATCGCCACGGACGCCTTCGTCGTGTCCGATGCGCCGGAGGTGCTACGTCTCATCCGCGACGAGGACTCGCTGGTGACGGTGCGCGAGATCACCCCGGCGCAGGCTCGCGGACTGGCCGAAGCGGGCATCGCGGCCACCGACCGTACCGGGGACCCTCCGGTGGACGAGGACTACCGGCCCCACCGCGCGCTCGCCCTCGCGCGGCTGCGCACGCTGCCCGCCGGCGCGGTGCCCGTCCCGCCCGAGGACGTGCCCCCGGCGCGGCGGCGGGACATCGTCGCGGACTTCCTGTCCTCCTCCGAGGGCGCGGCGCTGCCCGACCAGGGACTCCGCTGCACCACGCTGATCGTCGAGCACGGCTGCGACGTCGACGGGGGCAGGCCGTTGCGCGTGAGCCCCGTGAAGACGGAGCTCTTCCTGCTCGACTGGCTGCCGCGCACCGCCGATCTCGACGAGGCGGAGCAGGCCGCGATGCCCGAGGTGATGCGAGCGTGGGTCCGCTGGGCTGGTGCGGACCTCCCGGTCGAGGCCAGGGAGGCGCTCGACGAGGCCGCGGCGGACTTCGGTGACCGGTTCCCGCTCGCCTACGCGGGGTGGGACGGGCCTGACATCGCCGAGCTGTTGCTGGCGGACGTGGCGGAGAGCAGTCTCGGCCCGGACGAGCTCGAGGACGTGCTCGAGCGGCGGATCTTCACGATGCCCTTCACGGGCACCCGGATCGGCGACGAGGACTTCTCCGAGCTCGACCCCGGCGACGAGGACGAACGTCGGCTGCTGATCACCGGTGAGCACCCTGAGTACCACGACGTGCTCAGCGACCCGATGTCCGAGGAACTGGTCGACGGCGCGAACCCGCGGCTGCACGTGGCGATGCACGAGATCGTGGCGAACCAGCTCTGGCACGACGACCCGCCCGAGGCCTGGGAAGCGGCGCAGCGGCTGACCGCTGCGGGCATGGAGCGCCACGACGTCCTGCACGCGATCGCGGAGGCCCTCTCGCGGCACATCTACCGGACGATGACGGAGAGCGGGCCCACCGACAACGACGCGTACCGCCGCGACCTCGACGCCCTGGGCCAGGACCCCTGACGGGCTGCGACACGACCGGAGCAGCGGCGTACGGCGGCGCTCGTCGAGGACGGCGGGTGGTACCGGCTCATGCCTGAGCATGCTAATCTATGAGCATGGCCACGATGACGCGTCGGCTGCAGGTCCTGCTGGACGAGGATCGGTACGCGCGCCTGGAGAAGGAGGCTGCGCGTCGCGGCACCTCCGTGGCGACGCTGGTCCGTGAGGCGATCGACGCGAAGTTCCCCGGCTGGGGCCTCACCCGAGCGGAAGCGGCTCGCCAGATCCTCGATGGCGAGCCCCTCGAGGTGGGTGACTGGGAGGACCTCAAGGAGGAGATCCTCACCGCTTACGACCTGCCGCTCGAGTGATGCGCTTCCTCTACGATACGTCGATCTTCGTCTATGCCCGGGGGCGGGAACATCTCTTCCGAGAGCCCTGCCGGAGCCTGGTGCGCCTTGCCGAGGAGGGCGTCCTCACCGGAGAGGCGAGTGTGGAGCTCATCCAGGAGTACGCGCACCTGCTCCGCCGCCGCGGCATGGGGGGAGCTGAGGTTCGCCAGCGTGCACGCGGTGTTGCCACGCTGTGCCTGATGCATGAGGTCTCGGAAGCAGACGTGGATCTCGCGCTGAACCTGGTCGCGACGAATCCGAAGATGCAGGTTCGGGACGGCATCCACGCCGCGACGGCGCTGCGGCGCGGCGTCCCCATCATCGTCTCGGCCGACCGGGGATTCGACGGCATCGACGGCCTCCAGCGCCTCGACCCGCAGGAGGCGATCCGGCAGCTCGTGCCCCGGCAGCGCGAGGGCAGCTGAGCTTGAGCGTCTCAGCCGGGGAAGATGTCCGGGTCCGGGCCGACGCGCCCACCGTTGTCGAGGTCGTCGATCGTGGCGATGTCGTCGTCGGCTAGCTCGAAGTCGAACACGTCGATGTTGCTCGCGATGCGGTCGGGGGTGACCGACTTGGGAATCACGATGTTCCCCAGCTGCAGGTGCCACCGCAGGATGATCTGCGCCGGCGTCTTGCTGTACTTCTTCCCGAGCGCGACCACCGCCTCGTCCGTCAGCAGGCCGCCCTGCGCGAGCGGGCTCCACGCCTCGGTGGCGATGCCGTGCTTCGCGTGAAAGGCCCGCAGCGCGGTCTGCGGGAGGTTCGGGTGCAGCTCCACCTGGTTCAGCACCGGGACGGTGCCGGTCTCGTGGAGGAGCCGCTGCAGGTGCGTCTCGGTGAAGTTCGAGACGCCGATGGCGCGCACGCGGCCGTCGGAGGCGAGCTTCTCGAACGCCTTCCACGTGTCCACGTACCGGTCCGCCGAGGGCACCGGCCAGTGGATGAGGTACAGGTCGAGGTAATCCACGCCGAGGTCCGACAGGCTGTTGTCGAATGCCTGGAGCGCCGCATCGTAACCGTGATCGGTGTTCCACAGCTTCGTGGTCAGGAACAGCTGTTCGCGGGGAATCCCGGACGCCCGGACGGCCTCGCCGACGGCAGCTTCGTTGCCGTAGGCCCGGGCCGTGTCGACGCTGCGGTACCCCGCCTCGAAGGCGGTGCTCACGGCCTGCGGGGTCTCGTCCGGCGGCACCTGGAACACGCCGAAACCGAGCTGCGGGATCTGGACACCATTGTTCAACGTCACGCTGGGAACCGTCATACCGGAGTCCAACGGGCTCGCGGCGCGACTTCTTCCAGCTCCAGGCAGACACATGCCGGGTAGCGCATCAGGGGTTCGCCGGGGGCGGCGCGATCGTCGGATCGACCGGCGGTGGGTTCCCGGGCGTCGGCCCGGGGGTGGGCTAGCCGGGCGGCAGCTCGACGGGCGGCGCCGGGGCCACCGGAGCAGGAGGCGGCGGCGGCTCGGGCTTGCTGGTGCCGTTGAGCAGCAGCGCGGTGTCACACGTCGGCGCGGGGGCGACGGGCGCCGCGCACGCCACCTCGTACACGATCTCCTCGCCCTCGGTGAAGGTGATCGGTGAGACGAAGTGCTGGTCCAGCGTCCGGAAGTTCTCAGCCTGTAGGGTGATCAACTCGTCCTCGTCGCGCAGCAAGCGCACCCGCCCCATGTCCCCGCGTGACTCGAACACCAGGTCCGTGATCTCGATGATCAGGTCCTCGGGCACCACGAAGGTCTCGGTCTCCGTCTCGTTGGGGAGCGCCGCGACCGCCAGCCGCTGGGTGAACGGCACCCGCGCCGCCTCCTGCACGACGGTGGCGTCCTTCTGCGCCTGCGCCGCAGCCTCCTCCGGGGTGTCCACCGTCGCCGCCGTGACGTCTTCGCTGGCCGCGGCGGCGTCCTTCTGCGCGGCGCCTGCCTGCTCCTGGGCCGCCATCGCCTGCGCCTGCACCGCCTGGACGGGCTCGGCGACCGCATCCTGCGCCGCGGTCCGGATCGTGGGGCGCAGCAGCGCGAACCACAGCACCAGCATGGCGACCGCGGCCATCGCGACCAGCGCGGCGAGCTTCCCCGTCGCGCGGGGCAGCAGCCCGAGCTGCACGAACCGGCCGTCGACGGAGTGCACGATCTCGTCGGGTGTCTCCTGCGCGGCGAACTCCCCGAGCACGCCGTCACCCGCGTGGCGCAGGTCGAGCTCCACGCGGAACGGGCGGGTCTGCGGCGCGCCCTTCCACATCAGCCGCCGCGCGCGGACGCCCACCGACGCGAACGCCGTCTCCCCGGGGCCGATGACCAGGACGTCGGGGCGGCACCGGACCGCGAGATGGTCGTCGAGGTCCTCGCCGGACAGCCCCACCCGGAGCGGGTGGTTGCCGAGGTTGTCGACGGCGAGCGAGTGCCGGTCGGCCCGGCGCCCCTGCGAGGTCCGCGGGAACAGCTCGGTGTCGATCTCGATGAACCCGTCCACCGCGACGACCGTCTCCGGCACCGCGGTGGCCTCGGGGTCCTCGGTCGGCTGCACGAACACCGCGAACGGCGTGTCACCGGCCAGGACCTGCGAGGTGCGTGGCACGGAGAGGGTGACCACGACCTCGGTCTCGCTATCGGGGTACAGCGAGAAGCGGTCGGGTTCCAGGCGTGTGAAGGGGGCTAGCGATCCGACCGGCCGCAGCTGGTAGGCCTCCACCACCGGGCTGCGGTTGGCGACGGTGAGGACGCACGTCGACGCGGCGCCCGGCGCCACCTCGACGTGCGCGACGTCGAACCGCGCCGCGGTGCTCATAACCGGACGGTACGAGCCACCGCGCGGGGCGCGCACCGCTCCGGAGGACGGACCATCGGGCAAATCAGGTTGCCCGTTGAGCCCTTCCGATCGGGCGTGCACCCTCCCCGGCGCCGGAGGATGGACATAGCAGAAACCGCCACATCCCTTCCCGACGAGGTGACGCAGCGTGACAACCCTCCGCGCCGAAACGCGGTGCGGTCGACTCAGAACGGCGGTTCGCCGGAGCGGGCCGTCACCAGGAACTGGCCGCTGTCCACCGCGCCGCCGGGGAATGTCGCGACGAGCACCCGCGGACCGGTGATGTCGTTCGGCAGCACCAGCATCGACGCGGTGAACGCCCCGGTGGCGTCGGTCGTCACGCCGAGGCGGCCGAGGCCGGGCCGCCAGGTCAGCGTCACCGGCACATTCGCGGGGAAGCCCGTCGCGCGTACCAGCGTCGCGTCGCCGGAGCGGGCCGTCGGCGGGAGCAGCGGCAGCGCCGGAATGGTGCCGCCCCCGAGGAGCTGCGCGACGAGCTCACCGTCCGGGCCGCGCAACGCCACCGACCCGGCGGCCGGTTCCGGTGCGGTCGGCACGAACGACACGGGCAGCGCGCACGACTCGCCGCGCTGTACGACGGGGCACGCCCCGGTGACCGTGAACGGCCCGGTCGGGACCGCTTCGGTGACGATCAGCGGGCCAGGCCCGGCGTTGGTCAGGGTGAGCTCGCGCGGCGCCGCGGCGATCCCGACCGGCTGCGGACCGAAGTCCAGGACGGCGGGCGCCAGGGCAGGCGACGGCAGCCGCCGGTGCCGGTAGGTGTCGGGCACCGAGTTGGCGTCGCCGGCCGAGAGCGGCGCCGCGGTGGTGAACACCGTCTCCCGGC
>JALYQB010000176.1 GCA_030856045.1 Actinomycetota bacterium | reverse complement strand
CTGCAGGGCCTCCTCGGCACGGAGGCCGTGATGGCGCAGGTCGACCCGGCGGGCCTCGGCGCCGCTGTGGGCAGGTTCGCCACCTCCGTCGCGACGCATCCCACATCGACGGCCCGGGCCGCGCTGCAGTACGGGGGGCGCAGCACGGCGGCGACCATCGCCGCCGTGCTACGCAGCGTCGGTGTCGGGATCGACGGCCCCGCGGAGTTGCGCGCCGAGGACGGGCGCTACGGCGATCCGGCGTGGACCGGCAACGCGCTGTTCTATCTGCTGCGCCAGCACCACGCGCTGCTCGAGGCATACCTCGCCGAGCTCGTGGACCAGACGCCGCTCGACGACCTGACGCGGCGCAAGGCGAGCTTCGCGGTGCAGCAGATGGTGGACACGGTCGCCCCGACCAACCTGCCGGTGACGAACCCGGCAGTGCTGAAGAAGGCCTTCGACACCGGCGGGCACAGCGTGGTGCGCGGCGTACGCAACCTGCTGCGCGACATCGTCCACAACGGCGGCAAGCCGAGGCAGGTCACGCCGGGGCAGTTCCGGCCCGGCCACGAGCTCGCCGCGACGCCCGGCAAGGTCGTCTACCGCAACCGGCTGATCGAGCTGATCCAGTACGAGCCGCAGACGGAGCAGGTCCACGCCGTGCCGCTGCTGTGCTGCCCGCCGTGGATCAACAAGTACTACATCATGGATCTCGCCCCGCAGAAGAGCCTCGTCGAGTGGGCGGTGCAGCACGGCCACACCTGCTTCATGATCAGCTACCGGAACCCGGACTCGGCGATGGCCGACGTCACGATGGGTGACTACCTGCGCGAGGGCCCGCTCGCTGCGCTGGACGTGGTGGAGGAGATCACCGGGACGCGCCGGACGAACCTCGTCGGGCTGTGCCTCGGCGGCACGATCGCGATGTGCGCGGCGGCGTGGCTGACCGCGCGCGGGGAGAAGCGCCTGCAGTCGATCACGCTGCTGAACACCCTGCTCGACTTCCGGCTCCCGGGACAGCTCGGCATCTTCACCGAAGAGCGGACCGTGGACCGCATGGAACTGAGCATGAAGGACAAGGGCTACCTGCCTGCCGGCAGCATGGCCACCACATTCAACCTGCTGCGGGCCAACGACCTGGTGTGGAACTACGTGGTCAACGACTGGTTGCTGGGGGAGGAGCCCCCGCCGTTCGAGATACTCAGCTGGAACTCCGACTCCACCCGCATGCCCGCCGCGATGCAGGTCGAGTACCTGCGGACGCTGTACCTGGAGAACCGCCTCGCGACGGGGGAGCTCGAGCTGGCGGGGGAGCACCTCGACCTGTCGCGGGTGCGCGAGGACGCCTACTTCGTCTCCGCGGAGGTCGACCACATCGCGCCGTGGAAGGCCGTCTACGAGGGCGCGAAGCTCCCGGGCGGCACCGTGCGGTTCATGCTGTCCAACTCCGGGCACATCGCAGGCGTGGTGAACCCGCCCAGCCCGAAGTCGAAGCACTGGGTCGGCTCCGCCGAGCAATTGCCCGACGACCCCGAGGCGTGGCGCAGTGAGGCGGACGAGGTCGGGAAGTCCTGGTGGGAGGACTGGACCCGATGGATCGCCGAGCGGGGCGGTGAGCACCAGGACCCGCCCTCGATGGGAAGCTCAGCGCACCCGTCGCTGGAGGACGCGCCGGGCGGCTATGTGCTGCAGGACTGACCGCCGATGACGGAGCTGACCGGTCGGCGCGCCGTGGTGACCGGCGCGGCGAGCGGGATCGGGGCCGCGTGCGCCCGCCGGCTCGCGAGCGACGGAGCGGCGGTGACGCTGCTCGACCTCGACTTCCGCCGCGTGGAGTCGCTCGCGGCCGAGATCGGCGGCCGCGGCGTGCAGGTCGACCTCGCCGACCTGGACGCCGTGGACGCCCTCGAGCTGGACGCCGACATCCTGGTGAACAACGCCGGCGTGCAGACCGTCAGCCCGATCGAGGCCTTCCCGCCCGACCGTTTCTCCCTCATCCTCCGGCTGATGCTGGAGAGCCCCTTCCGGCTCACCCGGGCGGTCCTGCCGGGCATGTACGAGCGGGGTTTCGGGCGGATCGTGAACATCTCCTCCGTGCACGGCCTGCGGGCCTCACCCTTCAAGTCCGCCTACGTCGCAGCGAAGCACGGGCTCGAGGGCCTGTCCAAGGTGATCGCGCTGGAGGGCGGCCCAAAGGGTGTCACGTCCAACACGGTGTGCCCCGCCTATGTGCGGACGCCGCTGGTGAAGCAGCAGATCGCAGACCAGGCCGCCGTGCACGGCATCTCGGAATCCGAGGTGGTCGAGAAGATCATGCTGACCGAGCCCGCCGTCAAGCGCCTCATCGAGCCGGACGAGGTCGCGGGCTGCGTGGCGTTCCTGTGCTCGCCCGCCGCGAGCTTCATGACCGGGTCGTCACTGGTGCTGGACGGGGGCTGGAGCGCCCGTTGAGCGTCGCGCACCGGGCATGATGGTGCGATGACGGATGCGCGCAGGGAGGACCGCGCCGACCCGTGGCGCGCGCAGCTCGACGCGCTCGGGGGCTTCATCCGGGCGCAGCGGCAGCTGGCTGCCCTGTCCCTGCGCGAGATGTCGTCACTCACCAAGGTGTCCAACGCCTACCTCAGCCAGGTCGAGCGCGGCCTGCACCAGCCGTCGCTGACGGTGCTCCGATCGATCGCGGAGGCGCTGGGGCTGTCCACCGAGCAGCTTCTCGCCCAGGAGCAGTTCACCGACGTCGCCCGCCGTGGCCAGGAGGCCGTGGTCGTCGCCATGCAGGCGTGGGCCGAGAACATGCAGAAGCTCGTCGGCACGCTGTCGACCGGTGACGCCACCGTGGCGCCGAACGCCGAGGCCGTCGTCGACGACGTGTTCAACTTCGCAGAGCGGATGCTGCACAACCAGCGTGAGTTCACCAAGAGCCTGCTGGCCGCGGCGACGCCGTCGGTGCCCACCGCGCGCGCCAACGGGTCGAAGAAAAGCTGACGCTCGCACCACCTGAGTCACCGAGCTCCTGATGGGACGTGCCACGATCCGCCCATGACACGATCGCTGCACCTCACCCAGGACGACGAGGCTGACGGCCTGTTGTCCCGCAACTGGCTGGCACTGCTGCTGGGCATGCTGCTCGACCAGCAGATCCCGATGGAGAAGGCGTTCCGCGGCCCGCACGTGCTGGCTGAGCGGCTCGGTGGGCTGGAAGCCGAGGCGATCGCCACCATCGATCCGGACTTTCTCGCGGCCGCGATGGCCAAGCCGCCTGCGGTGCACCGCTTCCCCGGCTCGATGGCCAAGCGGGTGCAGGCCCTGTGCGCCCACCTCGTTTCCGAACATGGCGGGTCCGTCGAGGCGCTCTGGTCCGAGGAGGACCCGGACGGGCGCGAGGTGCTCCGTCGGCTGCAGGCGCTGCCCGGGTTCGGGGCGCAGAAGTCGCAGATCTTCCTCGCGCTGCTGGGCAAGCAGTGCGGCGTCACACCGTCCGGCTGGCGGGAGGCTGCGGGCGGCTACGGCGAGGACGGCGTGCACCGCTCCATCGCCGACGTCGTGGACGACCGATCCATCGAGCAGGTGCGCGCCTACAAGCAGCAGGCGAAGGCCGCCGCGAAGGCGTGACCCGCTTGGTCGGCGCTGCGCGGCGGGTGGTGGGAGCATGGGAGGCGGAGGTGGTCTCGTGAGGGATCCGCACGAGGACGGCCGCGGGCGGTTCTCGGCCCATCGCGACGGCTCGCCGGTCCTCATCACCGAGGCAGGCCCGTCGTATGCCGAACAATTCGCGTCGCGGAAACGCAAGTACGCGATCATCATGCTGGCCCGCATCCCGTGCCTAGCGCTCGCTGGTGTCTTCTACCAGACATGGTGGCTGGCGCTGGGCTTCGTCGTCCTGTCGGTGCCGCTGCCGTGGATCGCGGTGCTCATCGCCAACGACCGCCCGCCCCGCAAGCCGGAGCAGTTCACCCGATTCCGCCGCCGATCCCGCGAGCTGGAGTCCCGCGAGCACACCGTCATCGAGAGCTGACCGCGTGGGCGACCTCCGCGGCCAGGGACGCGTTGGCGACCACCAGCGCCGTGTTCGCGGCGAGGCTGACCACCGGGCGCCGGGCGTCGAGCGCGGCGGCCACGTCGTCGGCGGTTTTGATGTCGATGTCCACGGTGCGGCATCATGGAGCCTGTGAGCGCAGCGACCCAAACCCTGCCCGATGTCGACACCCGCGGCGAGGAGACCGACCGCACGGGTGACGACTCCCCGAAGATGTTCCACTACGTGCGCAAGAACAAGATCGCGGAGAGCGCGGTCATGGGCTCGCACGTGGTCGCGCTGTGCGGGGAGGTGTTCCCCGTCACGAAGTCCGCGAAGCCCGGCTCGCCGGTCTGCCCGGACTGCAAGGAGATCTTCGAGTCGCTCCCGCGCGGCGGCGGCGAAGACTGATCAGCGGGCCGTGTCCGGGGCGGTGAGCGCGTCCCGGTCCCAGTTCGACCGCTTCGCCTCGGTGCCCGCGCGGACCGAGCGGCGGTCCATCTCGAGCCTGCGCCACCGGCGGCGCTCCCGTCGGGTCATCCTCGCGGGCCACGCCTCCAGCAGCTGGTTGTTGAACTGGGCGCCCAGCACGATCGCCATCGCGAGGAAGAACGAGAACAGCAGGAACGCGATCGGCGTCGCGAGCGCGCCGTAGGTGTAGCCCGTGCTCGTCACCCAGGTGATGTAGGACCGCAGGACCGTGGTGGACACCAGGAACACGACCATGGCCAGCAAGGCGCCCGGCAGCCCACGGTGCCACGGGTGCTTGTGGGGCAGGACGACCTTGTAGAGCGTCGCCAGGCCCAGCACCAGCAGCATGCCGAGGCCCGGGTAGTAGAAGACCCCGACGAGGTCCACGACGGTGGGGCGCACCGACGTCGGGAAGAACCGCGGGACGACGCCCGGGCCGATCGCCAGCAGCGGCAGGACGAGCACGGCGCCGATCAGCGAGACCAGGTACAACAGCAGCGCGAATGTCCGCTGCCAGATCGGGTTGCGCACCTTGTGCTGCCGATAGGCCATCGTGATGGCGTCCACCAGCGACGCGAGCGCCGACGACCCGGCCCACAATGACAGCACGAAACCGACCGACACGATGGTTCCGCGGCCGCGGCTCAGCACGTCGTCCACCGTCGGCGCGATGATCTGTGTCACCACGTCCTGGGTGAACACCGTGCCGCTGAATTGCAGGATCTCGGCTTCCACCACCTCGACGGTCGACGGCCCGAACCAGCCCGCGACGAACCCGATGCTTCCCAGCAGCCCGAGCAGCAGCGGCGGCAGCGACAGCGCCTGCCAGAACGCGGCCTGGGCGGACTGGCCGAAGATGCCGTCCGTCCAGGACTTCCACAGGGTGCGGCCGAGCAGCGGCAGCACCCCGCGGCGGGGGGCGTCCGCGGGAGCGGTGGCAGGAGCGTGGTCCGGCTCGCGCGGCGTGGGCGTGTCCATGGCACCTCCAGGATCCCCCATCCGGCCGATCCCGCCCAACACGTCGCTCGCCAGGGTGTCGAGCGGGGCCGGTTAGGGTAGGCGAGCCCTCACCGGGCGCCCGGTCGCGGTCCGCCGCCGGGAGGCTCCGATGAGGGCATTCGCACGCCCCGACCCTCGAGGAGCGCTCCTGTCCCGCCCCGCCGAGCCGACCGCCGCCCTGACAGCCCGCCCGCTGCGCAGCTGGCAGCGCCGGGCCCTCACCCGCTATCTCGCGGCCGCGCCCCGCGACTTCCTCGCCGTCGCCACGCCGGGCGCGGGGAAGACGACCTTCGCGCTGCGCGTCGCCGCGGAGCTGCTCGCCGACCGGACCGTCGCGGCGGTCACCGTCCTCGCCCCGACCGAGCACCTGAAGCACCAGTGGGCCGCGGCGGCGGCGGAGGTCGGCATCGCGCTGGACCCGGACTTCCGCAACTCCGCGGGCGCGACGTCGGCGGACTACCGGGGGGTCGTCGTGACGTACGCGCAGGTGGCGGCGCACCCCGTGCTGCACCGGGCGTGGACCGAGAACCGGCGCACCCTGGTGATCCTCGACGAGATCCACCATGCGGGGGACGCGAAGTCATGGGGCGACGCGGCGCGCGAGGCGTTCACCCCGGCGGTGCGGCGCCTCGCGCTGACGGGCACCCCGTTCCGCAGCGACGACACCCCGATCCCGTTCGTCACCTACGAGCCGGGCTCCGACGGGTTGTTCCGGTCCGCGGCGGACCACTCCTACGGATACGCCGACGCGCTCGCCGACGGCGTCGTGCGGCCGGTGGTGTTCCTCGCATACTCGGGGGAGGCGCGGTGGCGAACGAGCGCGGGGGAGGAGTACTCCGCGCGCCTCGGCGAGCCGCTCACCGCGGAGCACACGGCTCGCGCGTGGCGCACCGCGCTCGACCCGTCCGGCGAGTGGATCCCGGCGGTGCTGGCGGCGGCCGACACCCGTCTGTCGCAGCTGCGCGCGGGAGGCATTCCGGACGCCGCGGGACTGGTGATCGCGAGCGACCAGGCGACGGCCCGCGCGTACGCCGTGCTGCTGAAGCGCGTGACGGGGCGTGCCCCGGTGCTCGTGCTGTCCGACGATCCTGGCGCGTCCCGCCGGATCGCGGAGTTCGCGGAGTCCGACGAGCAGTGGATGGTCGCGGTCCGCATGGTCTCCGAGGGCGTGGACGTGCCGCGGCTGGCGGTGGGCGTCTACGCGACCTCGGCTGCCACGCCGCTGTACTTCGCGCAGGCCGTCGGCCGGTTCGTCCGTGCGCGGGCTCCGGGGGAGACGGCGACCGTGTTCGTGCCGAGCGTGCCGGTGCTGCTGGACCTCGCGAGCCGGCTCGAGGCGCAGCGCGACCACGTGCTGGGCAAGCCGCACCGGGATGAGGAGGGCTGGGACGATGCGCTGCTCGGGCAGGCGAACGCCCAGCGCGACGAGCCGGGAGAGGAGGACCGGGCGTTCACGTCACTGGGCGCGGACGCCGAGCTGGACCAGGTGATCTACGACGGGTCCTCGTTCGGCACCGCGGCGTTCGCGACGAGCGAGGACGAGCAGGAGTACCTCGGGTTGCCGGGCCTGCTGGAGCCGGAGCAGATGCGGGCGCTGCTGCGCCGACGGCAGTCGGGGCAGCTCGACGCGGTCGCCGAGCGAGCGCCGGCGCCGCCGCGCGCCTCGACCGTCCGGGAGCGTCTTGCCGCGCTGCGCAAGGAGCTCAACACGCTGGTCGCGATGGCCCACCACCGCACCGGCAAAGCCCACGGCACCATCCACAACGAGATCCGCGCGGCATGCGGCGGCCCCCCGACCGCGATGGCCACCGCAGACCAGCTCGAGGACCGGATCCGGCACCTGCGGCACCCGTGAGCGGCGTTGCGAGGCGGGACTCGCAACGCCACTCACGAGGGTGTAGCCGTGAGCGACATCGCCTCCGGTGGTGCGTGATCCGTCTCATGCGAACCGGGGTGGGACCCAGTGGGTCCCACCCCGGTCGAGGTCGGAGGGTGCGGGTGCGAGGTCAGACCTCGCCTGCGTGGATCTCCGCCGCCAGCTCCTTGAGCTTCGACTCGTGCTCGCGTGCGTGGTGGCCGCAGAAGAGCAGCTCGCCACCCGAGGGCAGCACAGCCCGTACGCGGGCGGCTGCCGCGCACCGGTCGCAGCGGTCGGAAGCGGTCAGTTGGGGGCGGGTGAGCGTGCTGGTCATGGCGACTCCCTCCGTCCGGACCCGGTCGTGTGACCGGGTCGTCGAACCGTCCGCGACCTCCGCGGTGTGCGGCGATCGCAGGGTTCATACCCGACCCGCTCGGCGGGCCGTGGTGGCGAACCCTCGACCCTGCGAACAGGTCTTGGGTCCCACTCTTACAGACGTTCCGCGCGCACGCTCGTGTTCCCGCAGAGATTTGATCCCGGTCACGTCGTCGTTGCGCAACCGCAATGTGCGCATGGTGACACCAGGTGAGTGATGCATCATCGACGGTGATGATCACGCTGCGCTGCCGACCGGGGACATGGTGGGTGCCCGCTGTAGCTCGCGGTGGGGTTCGGGCTGGCCACCGCGCCGATGAACGTCGCCTACTACGAGGCCACGCGGTTGCCGGTCGGTGGTGGGGCTGCTGATGCCCGCGCAGGTGCCGCGTCGCGCTGCGGAGCCGGAGCGGGTGCCTCCGGCCGCTACCCTGTGACGCCCGAGGAGCGGAGGGGTCGATGACCGAGGCAGCGGCGGTGGCGAAGGCCCTGACCGCGACAGGGGTGCACGGTGTGATGGTCGTCTGGGCCGACAACAACGGCATCCCGAGGGCGCGAGTCGTGCCCGTCGCTGCGTTGCCGGACGCCGCCGAGCGTGGCGTCGGGGTGACCACGTTGTTCGCGGTCTTCGACACCCACGACGCCATCACGTTCACCCATTCCGGTCTTGCGACGCCGTCCGGTGACGTGCGGCTGGTGCCGCAGCTGGACCGGCTCACGCGGTTGGCCGGGCAGCCCGCGCTGGCCTGGGCGCCGGGGCGGCAGGTCGCAGCGGACGGCGCGCCCTGGCCCTACGACCAGCGCAGCGTGCTGGAGGCGCAGGTCGAGCGGGCCGCCGCGGCAGGCCTGGAGGTCCGGGCAGGGTATGAGATGGAGTTCATGGTCAGCCGCGCAGAGGCGGGCGACGGCCTGGCGCCCGCGCACCACGGACCGGCCTACAGCCCGCACGCGCTGCTCGCCGTGGACGAGTTCGTCGGTGCGCTGCTGCACGACCTCGCGGCCAACGGCGTCCCGGTGGGCCAGCTGCACGCCGAGTACGGCGGGGCGCAGCTCGAGATCAGCCTCGGCGTGGCCGATCCCGTCACCGCAGCCGACCGGCAGCTACTGGCCCGGCAGACCGTGCACGCCGCAGCCAGGGCGCACGGGCTGCGGGTCAGCTTCGCTCCGCTGGTGACCGCGGAGGGTGTCGGGAACGGGTGGCACCTGCACACGTCGGCCTGGCGCGAGGGGCGGAACCTGCTGGCCGGCGACGCGAGCGGCCCCGGTCCCGACGGCACGGGCTGGGTCGCCGGGCTGCTGCGGGACCTGCCGTCGCTCGCGGCCGTCACGGCGCCGAGTGTGCCCTCGCTGGCGCGGCTGCGGCCCGGCTACTTCGCGGGCGCCTTCCAGTTCTGGGGTGTCGAGAACCGGGAGGCGCCGCTGCGGTACGTGCCGGGCTCCGACCTGCTCGGCGCCGGGCACGCCAACGTCGAGCTGAAGGTGTCCGACGCGTCGGCGAACCCGTACCTGGCGCTGGCCGCGGTCATCGCCTCCGGGACCGCAGGTGTTCAGGAGGCCGCGCCGCTGCCCGCGCCGGTGTCCAGCGACCCGGGATCGTGGACCGCAGCGGAGCGCGCCGAACACAGCCTGGCGCTGCTGCCGAGGACGCCCGAGGAGCAGGAGCGGGCGCTGCTCGGCTCGGACCGGATCATGAGGGTGCTCGGTGACGACCTGCTCGGCGCATTCCTCGCCGTCCGCCGGTCGGACGCGGCGTGGGCGGCCGACCGCAGTATCTCCGACGTCGTGGCGGCGCACCGGTGGCGGTACTGACCTCCCGCGCCGCGCTCCGCGCGCAGGTGGCGCTGCGGAGCTGTGGGACAACGGGAGCCCGGCGCCGCACTGACGCCACGACAACCCGGTCAGCCGAACGTCCAGCGCGTCGGGGACCCCGTGAAGTCGGTCTCGCGCAGCCCGATGACGACGGTCGGCGGCACCCGCACGGTCACGTTGACGTCGGCAGCCCGCTCCAGGCGCACCCCCATCACCGTGCCTGTGGTCTGCGATCGCTGGATGTCAACTAGTGCGTCGGACCCCGGTTGCGCAGTCCGGCCTCGGCCGGAGGTGGGGCAGTGAGACACGTCACGCTACCTGTAGCGGCGATGGCGGCGGCTGGGGTGGGCGCGGGGGACGTGTTACGGGTGGAGGTCGAGGCCGAGGGGGTGTTCCGGCTTGTTCGGGAGAGGGACCCGCTCGACGCCCTGATCGGCTCCATGCCGGGTCTGTCCGCAGTGACCGATCTCGATGAGCTGCGGGACGAATGGGAACGGTAGTGCTCGACGCGAGCGTCCTGATCGGTCTCGTCGACCCGGCGGACGCCCACCACCGGGCCACCGTCGAGACGGCTCGGGAACTGCGCGCTGCCGGGATGAGGTTCCTCGTCCCGACGACCGTTCTCGCCGAGATCCTCGTCGCCCCGGCCGGTCACGGCCTCCCGGCGGTGGAGGAGCGCCGCCGGATCGTCCGAACCGCGTTCGGACCCACCCGGGCCATCGACGAGGACGTGGCTGTGGAGGCTGCACGCCTTCGCGCGCGCCACCGCTCGCTGCGGTTGCCCGATGCACTGGTGATCGTGGTCGGCCGAGTGGATCGCGCGGCCGCGGTCCTCACTGCCGACCGGCGGTGGGCCGATATCGACGAGCGGGTGCACCTGCTGCCCTGACCCCGGGGCATAGGCGAGGTTGAGCAGGTCATCACACCGGCGGGAGGAGTCTTCTCCCCCGGCCACTCCACGGCGCCGGCCACGATCACTGCTGCCCGGTCGACGGGGGAGGCGCCCGGCTCTACCTCTGCGGCCTCGCCATGGCTTCACGTGACTCTTGGCGCGGCAGTTAGTTGCTGTCGCGCTCCGGTCTGCTGATCTCGGTGAGCAGGGCGGTTAGCTGTGCCATGCCAGTGGCCATCGTGGCGAAACCGCCCTGCATCTCCTGGCGCAGCCCACCCACGTCCTGGCTCAGTTCGCCCAGGTCTTGGCGCAGCTCGGCGATCACCCGGCCCTGCTCCAGCTGCGTCTCCCGTAGGGCGTTGAGGCCCTGGGTGTGGGCGCGTAGCTCGGCGCGAACCTCCGAGACATCACGGTCGGCCCCGCCAGCCAGCACGCGGGCCGCAGTCGCGTCTGACCTGGCGAGCGTGACCTGCTCGCGAAGCTCGGTCACCTCGTGCTCAAGACGGGCGAACCGGGCCTCAGCATCGTCATCCGGCACAG
>JALYQB010000141.1 GCA_030856045.1 Actinomycetota bacterium | reverse complement strand
CATCAACCTGATGGCCCTGTTCTGGGCGATCTTGTACGGAGTGCTCAATCTCGTGACCAAGTAGCGGCTTGGCAGCAGCCGCGCGCCGCGCGGGGACCGGCCGGAGGCCGCATGCCCCGTGCGAGCGCTCGCGGCTGCGCTCCGTATTGGGGGGCCCACGCGCGCCCACGCGCGGCGCCGCAGGCGCCGCCTTGAACAAGTATGGAAAGTCTAATCACGCCACGAGGCTGCGCACATGCGTAGATTGCAATATGCGGCCGAATATGGCCGAGATGGCGTCACTGCCAGAGTCACCTATCCGGGATAGGTTAATCGCCTTCGGCCGCCGTCAGGCCAGCGCCGGAAGCACTGTCTCCGGGAGGCCAGCCGCACTGATGATCTGCGACCGGCCGATGAATCTCCGGGCGATGAGCAGGCCGGCATTGTGGGGCTCCGGTCCGGCGTGGCTGGCGCAGGCGTCCTCGATGATCCACGGAGTGAGGTTCCGTTCGAAGGCGTCGACCGCGGTCTTGAGTACGCAGCTGTCGGTGTCGATGCCGCAGATGTAGAGGTCGGTCCAGCGATGCTCGTCGACGAGTTGGGTGCCCTCTGGGGTGAACAGCGAGTAGATGCGCTTGTCGACCACGAGACTCTGCCCGACGTGGGGTGCGAGTTCCCGGACGAGATCGGTGGCCGGGGCGTGGGTCATCTCGGTCCAGCCGATGAGCCGCTCGTAGGGGCTGCCCACGTAGTTGAGGTAGCGGGTGAACACCACGTCGCCACCGGTGGCCTTCCAGCGACGTACCAGCTCGACGATGACGGGCAAGACGGGCGCCGAATCCTCGGTGATGAACCCGTTTTGCACGTCAACCACGACGAGGACCGGTCTGCGCTCGCTCATCTCACGTCCCTCTCGCACTCTCGGAGGATCTCGACCGCCTGGGTGAGGTGCCGGGCGAGGCCGCTGGTCTCGACGACAGCCTCTCGCATCGACCGGTGCTGCGAGGTCTCCTGGGGTCGCTCCGTGGTGAGCCGTGAGCGGATGCCGCGCAGGAAGCGCCATCCGAACTCGCCCGGCACCACCGGGTCACTCCCCCGTTCGACCTGCTGACGTAGGTGGTCGCAGTACGCCCACACGGCTTGCACGGACAGCTCGCAGGTCACGAGCTCGTGCTCGAGCAGGGCGCGGTCGCGGGCAATCGGGTAGTAGACGACGCCGGACCAGGAGGCCCACGCAAGCGAAATTCCCTTCATCCCGAAGTCCACGAGTTCGGGATGATCGAAGCCGTCCTGCAGTAGCGACCGCTCGACGAGCGCAGCCGGAGCGAGCGATGATTCGTCGAGCTCGTCCGCTCGCTGCACGAGCACGCGCGGAATGCACATCAACCGCAGGGCCTTGTCGAGCTCCCGTCCACGCCAAGCCGGCTCCTCGACCCAGTACATGCTCAGCACGTACTGCTGGCCAGCACAGGCCTCCCTAGTGAGCGCCTCGAGCTGCTCCCGGGCCCACTGCATGTTCTTCTCATAGGTCATCCGCCGCCACACGGCGAGCTCCGCGACGGACTTTAGATTCAGCTCATCGACCAAGTGGAACACCGCGACGCCGAACGGCCAGACGTACAGGTCGCACCGGCCGGAAGGATGCTCGACAGCGCGCCGGCGGCACTCGGTCCACTGGTCGTCGACCTCGACCCACTCCCCCGACGCTACGAGCTCCGCCGCAGCGGTCGCGTCGAGGAACATCGGCACAAACTTGTGACTGCGCACCGCCGAGGTCGGGCCCGCCGGCAGAATGGTCAGCTCTTGGCAGGTGTCGATGATGATGGGCCGCTCGTTGGGGCGGAAAAATGGAGATCATTGGAGCAGTCGACGACACCAGTGTAGCCACCCGAGAACACGTCAAAGACAGGGGCATTGTTCAGGTTGATCGAACCGAGGGTGCCGCCGAAGCAGCGCACACCGTCTTCCCCATCGATCCCCAGAAAGATCACGATCTGGCGGGGAACCTCTCCGACGTTGCATTGCCTGCGGGTACGCCCGGTGGGGCCTGCGGAGGTGATGAAGCCGACCAGTGCCTCGGTCTCGCCGGTGTCGACCTCGGCGCCGAACATCACTCGGCGGTGTCCTCGGCGTAGGACCACAGCGCCAGCGCGGCCCGTAGGTGCGGCTCGTCGATCACCGCGGCCCCGTCGGCGAGGGCGTAGACGAGGGACAACCTGAGGACCTGGGGAACGCCTCATACCGGCGCCGCATCTCGGTGACGCCCCACTCCAGCATGGCGGGGTGGCCGCGGCGTCCTCGTCGGCGCTGCCCTCGATCAGCGTCGCCGCGCGAGGGGCGAACATCGACCAGTCGTCGGCGTCCTGCACCAGATCTACGCCAAGTGCCTGGCAGGGCAAGGAGGAGATAGCCCGGAAGCGCATCGAGGCGACCCTGCGAGGTACGTAGACCAGACCGTGCACTTGGGCGTGGATGGGGCGTAGATACCCGGAGAACACCGGACACGGCCGGACGGCACCGGACATCACACGATCGGCACCGGGGAACGTTTGCGCACGTCAGAGGCCGGTTCTCAGTGGTCAGGACTGGGTGCCCCCGGTGGGGGTCGAACCCACACTGGGATCCTTTTAAGGGACCTGCCTCTGCCGATTGGGCTACGGGGGCGCTCGGGCAGCCTAGCCAGCCGACGCGTGGGCCCGCGGCCTACGTCGACGACGTGGCGCGCGCGAACTCCGCCTTCGGGTCGTTGACCTGCCCCAGCGCGACGACCTCGCGACGGAACAGCAGCGCGCCGGTCCAGTCAGCGAGGATCCGCACCTTGCGGTTGAACGTCGGCATCCGGCTGACGTGGTACGTGCGGTGCATGAACCACGCGAGCACGCCCTTGAGCTTGATGCCGTAGATCTCCGCCACCCCGCGGTACAGCCCGAGGCTCGCCACCGAGCCTGCGTAGGAGTGCTTGTACCGGCGCAGCGGGCGGCCTTGCAGGTGCGCGATCACGTTGTCCGCGAGGACCTTCGCCTGCCGCACGGCGTGCTGCGCGGATGGGCTGCACGTCGCCGCGGGGTCGTCCTTGGAGAGGTCGGGCACGGCCGCGCAGTCACCGGCGGAGAACACGTCCGGGCAGTCCACCACCTGCAGCGTGGCCTCACACCGCACGCGCTTGCGGTCGTCGAGCGGCAGGTCCGTCTGCTGCAGCACGGGGTTCGCCTTGACCCCCGCGGTCCAGACGACGGTGTCGGCGTCGAACTCCGTGCCGTCGTCCAGGACGACGTGGCCGCCCTCCATCGTGGTGACGCGGGTGTCCAGATACACCTCGATGCCCCGCTTGGTGAGCCGCTCGACGGTGTAGACACCCATCGTGGGGCTCACCTCGGGCATGATCCGGCTGGTAGCCTCGACGAGCACCCAGCGCATGTCCTGCGGCGCGATCGTCTCGTAGTAGCGCGATGCGTAGCGCGCCATGTCCTCCAGCTCGGCGAGCGCCTCGATGCCCGCATACCCCCCGCCGACCACCAGAAACGTGAGCAGCTTGCGGCGCAGGTCAGGGTTGATCGTGCTCCCGGCGGCGTCCAGCCGGGACAGCACGTGGTTACGCAGGTAGATGGCCTCCCCGATGGTCTTGAGCGCGATCCCCTGCTCCGCGAGCCCCGGGATCGGCAGGGTTCGGGCGATCGATCCGGGCGCCATCACCAGCACGTCGTAGCCGAGGTCCTCGACGTGCCCGTCCGCCGCTTCCACGGTGGCGGTGCGACGGTTGTGCTCGACCCCCGTCACCCGGCCGGTGATGATGTGGCAGCGGCGCAGCACCTTGCGCAGCGGCACCACCACGTGGCGCGGCTCCACCGAGCCCGCCGCCGCCTCCGGCAGGAACGGCTGGTAGGTCATGTGCGGCTGCGGGTCGACCACCGTGATCGACGCCCGGCGCCTGCCGAGCTTGCGCTGCAGCCGCAGCGCCGTGTACATCCCCACGTAGCCGCCGCCGACGACGAGGATGCGGGTCGGGAGGGACTGGGTACCGGCCATGGCCCCATCGTCCCACTCTGCGGACCGGATCGCGCCGCTGTCGGTGGTCACGGCGCCGTGACACCCGCCACGCGCGCCGCCCGTGCGAGCACGTCGGTGAGCATCGACGGTGTGAGCCGCCCGGTGAACGTGTTCTGCTGGCTGACGTGATAGCAGCCGAACAGGTGCAGCCCGGCCAGCTCGACGTGCACGCCGTGGGAGAACCGCGGCCGGGGTGAGGGCACGGACCAGCCCGTCGCGGTCAGCGCGGGCAGCAGCGCCTGCCACCCGAACCCGCCGAGCACCACCACCGCACGGAGCGTCGGACGCAGCAGCTCGAGCTCCCGCACCAGCCATGGGCGGCAGGTGTCACGCTCGGCGGGCGTGGGCTTGTTTCCGGGCGGCGCGCACTTGACGGGCTGCACGATGCGGGTGCGGTGCAGCGCCAGGCCGTCGCCGCGGTGCGTACTCACGGGCCGGCTGGCGAGGCCGACGGCGTGCAGTGCGGCGTACAGGACGTCGCCCGAACGGTCCCCGGTGAACGTGCGGCCGGTGCGGTTCCCGCCGTGCGCCGCCGGCGCCAGCCCGACCAGTGCGAGCGCGGCGTCCTGCGGCCCGAACCCGGGGACGGGCCTGCCCCAGTACTCCTCGTCGCGGAACGCCGCCCGCTTCTCGCGCGCCACGTGCTCACGCCACGCGACGAGCCGCGGGCACGCGCGGCAGCCCGTCACGACCTGGTCCAACGTGGGCAGGTCGGGAATCGACGAGAGGGGCAGCGGCTCGGGCATGTCACCATCCTCGTCGCCGGACCGTCCGCGGCTGAAAGTTCGGTGTAGCGTACTCATATGTCCGGCGCACCGAAGTGGCGATCGCCCCAGGTGGAGGACTACCTGAAGGGCGTCTACTCGCTCGCCGAGCGCAGCGACTCCCCCGTCACGACGACCGCGCTGGCCGCCCGGCTCGGGGTCTCGACCTCGTCGTGCTCGGGAATGATCCGCAAGCTCGCCGACCTCGACCTCGTGGCGCATGCCCGCTACGGCGCCATCGAGCTCACCGCTGACGGCCTCCGGGTCGCGCTGGAGATGGTGCGCCGCCACCGCCTGGTGGAGCTGTACCTGGTGCGGGCGCTGGGCTACTCGTGGGACGAGGTGCACGACGAGGCGGAGGTGCTGGAGCACGCCGTCTCACCCCGTCTCCTCGACCGCATCGCCGAGCGGCTCGGCGACCCGGTGCTCGACCCCCACGGCGACCCCATCCCCACCCGCGACGGGCGGGTCGACGTGCGCGCGAGCCAGCCGCTGTCCAGCGTGGGACCCGGTGCGTCGGGCGAGATCGTCCGCGTCGCCGACACCGACCCCGATCTGCTGCGTTACCTCGCCGACCAGCACGTCGGGCTCGGCGACCGGATCACCGTCGTGGAGCGGGAGCCGTTCGGCGGCCCGATCGTGGTCCGCATCGGCAGGCCGCCGGACGAGCAGGTGCGCCGGTTCGGCAGCGCCGTCGCCGACGCGGTGTCGGTCGCGGTGGAACCCACGCAGGCGGGGACGTGACACCCGCGGAGCGGCGGGCGTCACGACGCCGGACCGTACGGTTCACGACGGCCGGGGTCATCGCCTGGGCGCTGGTGGTCGCGTGCCTGGTGGGGTGGGTGGTGTGGCCGCGCACCACGTCGTCGGCGTCCCCCGACGACCGGCTCCGGGTGGTGACCACCACGAACTTCCTGACCGACACGGTGCGCCAGGTGGGCGGCGCGGACGTCGAGGTGGTGGGGCTCATGGGTCCCGGCGTCGACCCGCACCTGTACCGCCCGAAGGCGAGCGACCTGGCGCTGCTGCGCTCGGCCGACCTCGTCGTCGCCGTCGGCCTCTACCTCGAGGGGAACATGCAGACCGTGCTGGACGACCTGGCGCGCACCCAGCCGGTGCTGCTGGCCGGCGAGCGGATCCCCGACGACCGGCTCCTCGCGCCACCCGCCGGAGCTGCCCCCGAAGAGGAGCACGACCCGCACATCTGGTTCGACGTGTCGCTGTGGTCGGCGGTGGTGGAGGCCGTGCGGGCGGGCCTCGTCGAGCACGATCCGGCCGGTGCCGACGGCTACCGCGACCGCGCGGCGCGCTACACCGGCGAGCTCGAGGCGCTGGACCGCGAGGTGCGCCGTCGGATCGCGACGATCCCCGCGCAGCGCCGCGTCCTGGTCACCTCGCACGACGCGTTCCGGTACTTCGGGCGGGCCTACGACATCGACGTCGTGGGGATCCAGGGCATCTCCACCGCCGATGAGGCCACGACGGGCGACGTCGAGCGCGTCGCGGCGACCGTCGCCCAGCGGGGCGTGCGGTCGGTGTTCGTGGAGTCCAGCGTGTCCGGGCAGACCCTGCAGGCGGTGATCGCGGCCGCCCGGAGCCTCGGCAGCGACAGCGACATTGGCGTCGGCGTCGGCGGGGAGCTGTTCTCCGACGCGGCCGGAGCTGCGGGCACGCGAGAGGGCACCTACGCCGGGATGCTGCGCGCCAACACCGACCGGATCGTGGCGGGTCTACGGTGAGCGCGCTGTCGCTGGACGGCGTGGACGTCGCCTACGGGGGTCGCCCTGTGCTGCGGGACGTCACCTTCGACGTGCCGCGCGGGGTGCTCAGCTCGATCGTGGGCCCCAACGGGGCGGGTAAGTCGACGGCGGTGAAGGCGGCGCTCGGGCTCGTGACGCCGTCCCGGGGCACGGTGCGGGTGCTCGGCGAGCCGCTGCGCCGGGTGCGCGCCCGGGTGGCCTACGTGCCGCAGTCCGACGCCGTCACCGAGGACTTCCCGATCACCGCCGAGCAGGTCGTCGAGATGGGCCGCTACCCGCACCGCGGGTGGTTCCGGCGGCTCACCGCCGCGGACGAGGCCGCGGTCGACGAGGCGATGGAGCGCACCGGCGTCACCGACCTCGCGGAGGCGCCGCTCGACGAGCTGTCCGGCGGGCAGCGGCAGCGGGTGTTCCTCGCGAGGGCGCTCGCGCAGCAAGCGGACCTGCTGGTGCTCGACGAGCCGTTCACCGCCGTCGACGCGCGGACCGAGGCAGCCATGCTGGACCTGCTGACCGACGCCTGTCAGGGCTTGGGACTGTCGGTGATCGCCGTGCACCACGACCTGCGCACCGTGCGGACGCGGTTCCATCACGCCGTGCTGCTCGCCGGGACGGTGGTGGCGGCCGGTGCTGTCTCTGACGTCCTCACCGGCCCGCTGCTGGAACGCGCCTACGGGGCGGCGCCGCTCGCCGTCGAGGCGGGTGCCTCGCCGTGGACCGGCTGATCGGGCTCGTGCCGCTGCCCTACCCGCTCGCCGTCGTGGCCGTGGGGACGGCGGTGCTGGGGTTCGTCGCGGGGACGCTCGGGCCGTTCGCGGTGCTGCGCGGCCGGAGCATGTTCGGGGATGCGATGAGCCACGGCACGCTGCCCGGCGTCGTCGTGGCGTTCATGGTGTCCGGGGTGAAGGACCCGGTGGCCTCGCTGGTCGGCGCGGCGGTGTTCGCCGGGCTGGCGGCGCTGCTGATGATCGGCCTGGAGCGCGCGGGGCGCACACCCCCCGACGCCGCGATCGGGATCGTGCTGTCGGCGTCGTTCACAGTGGGGATCGTGCTGCTGACCAGGGTGTCCCAAGGCGGCGACGCCGACCAGTCCGGGCTCGACGCGTACCTGTTCGGCCAGGCCGCGGGCCTCGTGGTGCGCGACGTGGAGCTGGCCCTGTGGCTGGGCGGGCTCGCGGTGCTGGCGGCCGTCGCGGCGTTGCGACTGCTGCGCTCGGCGACGTTCGACCCGCAGTTCGCCGCCGTCGCCGGGGTGCCCACCTGGGCGGTCGACGTGGCGAGCACGGTGCTGCTCGCGGTGGCCGTGGTGCTCGGCGTGCGGACCGTCGGAGTGATCCTCATGGTCGCGATGCTGGTGGCCCCCGCGGTGGCCGCGCGGCAGCTGACTACCCGGCTGTCCGGGATGGTGGCGCTGTCCGGGGTGATCGGCGCGGTGACCGGGGTCGCAGGTGCGCTCCTCGCGGGCCGCACGGAGCTGCCCACCGGTCCCGTGATCGTGCTGCTGGCCACCGCGGCGGCGTTGGCGTCGATCCTGTTCGCGCCACGGCGCGGGGTGGTGGCGCGGCTGCTGCGGCGGCGTGCGGCGGCGGCGCTATGAATACCGACGCGCTGGTCGTCGTCCTCACGGCCGGGCTGCTCGCGACGGCGTGCGGGCTGCTGGGCGGGTTCCTCGTGCTGCGGCGCCAGTCGTTGATGTCCGACGCGGTGAGCCACGCGGTGCTGCCCGGCATCGTGCTCGTGTTCCTGCTGACCGGGTCCCGGGCGGCGCTGCCGACGATCCTCGGCGCGACCGCGGTCGGGGTGGCATGCGTCCTCGGCTTCGAGGCGCTGCGCCGCACGGGGCTCGTGCGGTCCGACGCCGCGATCGCGCTGACGTTCCCCGCGCTGTTCTCCCTCGGGGTGATCGGGGTCAGCCGGTTCGCGTCCGGGGCGCACCTGGACCTGGACACGGCCATCTACGGGGAGATCACGTTCGCGCCGCTGCGCACCGTCGCGATGGGCGGGCTCGACGTGCCGCGCTCGCTGCTCGTCACCGGCCCGGCAGCGGTGCTGACCGTGCTGCTAGTCGTCCTGCTGTGGCGCCCGCTGCAGACGTCCACCCTGGATCCGCAGTTCGCGGAGATCGTGGGGCTGCGCGGCAGGCTCGCGCAGCGGGTGCTGCTCGTCGCGAGCACCGCGGTGGCCGTCGTGGCGTTCGACAACGTCGGCGCGGTGCTCGTCGTCGCGTTCTTCGTCGTGCCTGCGGCGGCCGCGCACCTGCTGGCGTCCCGCCTGGGGACGATGCTGATCCTCGCGGTGACCATCGGCTGGGTGAGCGCCGTCGTGGGGCACTGGGCCGCAGTCCGGCTCGACTCCTCGATGTCCGGGACGATCGGGCTGGCGACCGTCGTATGCTTCGCGCTAGCCCGCCTGCTCGCACCGCGCCGCGGCCTGCTGTGGCGCCGGTCCCTGAAGGCGCGAACGGCACTTTCACTGCGTCGGATGCAGTGAAAGTGCCGTTCACACCGCGGGCATCGGGCGCGCCACCGTGATCCCGTCGGGCGGCAACCGACGGAGCGCCGCTGCGTAGGCATCGCGGAGCTCGGCGATCACCGCGTCGGGATCACCCGTGAGCCGGGACGGCAGTGTCGGCAGCACCGCGACGCCGTGTGCCGCGTACCGACCGTCGCGCCGGAACGTCCTCGCATGATCGGCCGGCGAGAGGTGGTAATTCACGGAGTCGATCTCCCAGGCCAGCCCGACCTCCGGCCACCACGCGTCGGGTGTGCCGATGTAGCGGTCGTCCCGGTCGACGAGGCGGACGTTCCACAAGGGCGGTGGCAGTCCACTTCCGCGCACCAACCTCCTCGCACGCACCTCGGCCACGGACCGCGCCCCTCCGACGATCTCCCGAAGCTCCCGGCGAACCAGCGCGGTACCCCTGGCGCTGCCCGCTTCGAGTTCAGCGACCAGCGAGTCGGGAGTGCAGTAGCGCCGCTGCACCGCCTCGGCGATCAACGCCTGCACCGCCTCCGGGTTGCGGAGCCGCCTCGCGTGGTCGAGCACCGCGCGTTCGACGGGTGCACACGCCAGCCCGCGCACCGTGACTGGCTCCGGGAGCCGCTCGGTCCGCTCGACCAGTGCGAACCCTGCAGAACATCGGCGCCGCGCACCGGGAACGAGCACGTGCACGCGGCCGTCAGGTACAACGCGCTGCAGTCCGTGGCGTGAAGCCGCCGCCGCCCCCGTGAGCTGCGCGACCGGCCCGGCGTACAGCAGCGCGGCGTGTTCACGTTGCGCGGCCGACGCGGTTCCGGAATGCAGCAGCACGACTCCGGGGAGCATCCACTGCCACGGTCCGCCGGACTGACAACGCCGGTACGCCGTACTCGAGCCGACGCCGAGGCCCTCCAGCATCGCGATCGAGATGACGGCATCGACCGCATGCGACCGAATCCACGAACTCTGCTGCTTCCAGCCTTCGCGCCCCATAGAAGCAGGCTGTCCCACCGCCCCGTCAACGCACTCCCCTCGCCCGAAAAGCCCACAACTTGTCCACAAGCAGCTCGCGATCCACAGGCAGCGCGAACGGCACTTTTACTGCATCGGAAGCAGTGATAGTGCCGTTCGCGCCGCGCTACCGGCTCAGGCGAGGCCGAGGGCGATGCCGTCGAGGATGTCGTGCTCGCTCACCACGAGCTCGGTGATCCCGGCACGGGTGTGCAGCTCCTCGGCGAGCACCTGCACGATCAGCGCTCCCCCGGCGATGACGTCCACCCGCCCTGGATGGATCACGGGGTTGGCTGCCCGCTCGTCATGCGTGGACGCCAGCAGGGCTGTGGCGGCGGCGCGCAGCTCGTCGAGCGATAGCCGCGAGAGGTGGGTCCGTTCGGAGTCGTACTCGGGGAGCCGTTGCGCCACCGCGGACAGCGTGGTGACGGTCCCCGCGACACCGACCCAGGTCCGCGCCTCCTGCATGGGCACCTCGGCGAACGCGCCGGCCAGGGTCTCGGCCGCGAAGCGCTGCGCGGCGGCGACATCGGCGGCGGCAGGTGGGTCGGCCGGCAGGTGACGCTCTGTGATCCGGACGCAGCCGACGTCCACCGACCGCGCGGCGTGCACGTCGGCGCACACCCCGTCCCACTCCCCCAGCACGACCTCGGTCGACCCGCCGCCGACGTCGACCACCACGAACGGCCCGTCGGCCGGGTCGAGATCCCCGACCGCACCCGTGAACGACAGCCGCGCCTCCTCGTCACCGGTGATCACCTCGGCATCCGTGCCGAGCGTCTCGCGCACCATCGCGAAGAAGTCGTCGCGGTTCGCCGCGTCCCGGGTAGCCGACGTCGCGACCATGCGTACCCGCTCCGTGCCCTCGCGGCGGGCGACGGCGGTGTAGTCGACGAGGGCGACGCGGGTGCGCTCGATGGCTTCGGGAGCCAGCCGGCCGGTCGCGTCGACGTCTTGCCCGAGCCGCACGATGCGCATCTCGCGGTACACGTCCCGCAGCATCCGGCTGCCGTCGTCACCTGCGGTCACATCTGCGACCAAGAGCCGGATCGAGTTCGTCCCGCAGTCGATCGCGGCCACCCGTGCCATGCGCACCTCCGTGTCGGTCCCGACCACCGTAGGACGCGGCCAGGCGACGACCGCTACGGGACCGGCCGACACGCGCCACCAGACCGGCCGACACGCGCCACCGAACCAGCGGACACGCGGCACCGAACTGCGCGACACGCGGTCACATGGTGACGCACGGGCCTGGCCGCCACCAGCCGGCCAGCTCGTCAGCGACCTCGTCGCCGAACGGGTTCACGCCACGACCGACGGCGAGGGCGTGCGCGAAGTGCACGTGCAGGCACTTCACCCGCCCGGGCATCCCACCGGCGCTGACGTCCGTGCCGAGCGGGGACAGGGCGTCGCGCTCGGCGAGGTATGCCTCGTGGGCACGCCGGTACGCCGCAGCCAGCGAAGGGTCCGCGGCGAGCCGCTCGGTCATCTCCCGCATCCACCCGGCGGTCTCCAGCGTCGAGACCTGCGCGGTCAGCCTGCTGCACGTGAGGTAGTACAGCGTCGGGAACGGCGTGCCGTCCTTGAGGCGCGGGTGGGTCTGCACCACGGTCGGGTTCCCGCACGGGCAGCGGTGCGCGACGGCCAGCACGGCGCGCGGCGGCCTGCCGAGCTGCACTGCCACCGCCGCGCGGTCCGCGTCGTCCACCGGGCTCACGGCGTGCCCTGGAGCGATCGCCACAGCCTCGTGAACCACGGGACCTCCGGCTCCGGCGCGGGCACCGCAGCGGCCGGCGGTGGCAGCTGCACGATGTAGGGCGTCTCCCCGGGCCGGACGTAGCGCAGCCGCTCGCGAGCCTGCGCCTCGACGTGCACCGGTTTCTCCAGCAACGCGCGGCGGCGCTCCAGCTCCGCGACCTGGTCGGCCAGCCTGGTCTGGTCGTCCCGGACGGCGGCGAGCTCGCCCTGCACCCCGACGTAGTTCTGCAGCGGCACCGCCACGCTCAGTCCCAGCGCCGCGACGAGCACCGCGAGCGCCGCCACCCGCCGCGGCGACGTCATCCCCGCAGCGCGTCCGAGCCGGACCGCGACGTCCTCGCCGGCCCACCGGGGCCGCGGTGCGCCGTCATCGTCGGCGGAGACCACGGGGCCTCAGCCCTCCGGCGCGAAACGCGGGAACGCCAGGTCTCCTGCGTAGCGGGCGGCGTCGCCGAGGTTCTCCTCGATCCGCAGCAGCTGGTTGTACTTCGCGACCCGTTCCGATCGCGCCGGCGCGCCGGCCTTGATCTGCCCGCACCCGGTGGCCACCGCGAGGTCGGCGATCGTGGTGTCCTCGGTCTCGCCCGAGCGGTGGCTCATCATGCACTTGTAGCCGTAGGACTGGGCCAGGTTCACGGCGTCGAGCGTCTCCGACAGCGTGCCGATCTGGTTGACCTTCACGAGCAGCGCGTTCGCCGCCTTGCGCTCGATCCCCTCGTCGAGGCGGTTTGGGTTGGTGACGAACAGGTCGTCCCCGACGAGCTGGACGCGCTCCCCCAGCTCCGCGGTGAGCTGCACCCAGCCGTCCCAGTCGTCCTCGGACAGCGGGTCCTCGATGGACACCAGTGGGTACGCCGCGAGCAGGTCGGCGTAGTAGGAGGACATCTGGTCCGCGGTCCGCCGGGAGCTCTCGAAGGTGTAGTGGCCGTCGGTGAAGAACTCCGAGGCCGCGACGTCCAGCGCGAGCACGACGTCCCGGCCCAGCACGTAGCCCGACTTCTCCACCGCGATCACGATGAGGTCCAGCGCGTCGCGGTTGGTGGGAAGATCGGGGGCGAAGCCGCCCTCGTCGCCCAACCCGGTCCCGAGGCCCTTGCCCTTCAGCACCGACTTCAGCGCGTGGTAGACCTCGGTGCCCTGGCGCAGCGCCTCGCGGAACGACTCGGCCCCGATCGGCGCGATCATGAACTCCTGCACCTCGACGCGGGTGTCGGCGTGCGCGCCGCCGTTCAGGACGTTCATCATCGGCACGGGGAGCACGTGCGCGTTCGGGCCGCCGACGTAGCGGAACAGCTCGAGCCCGCACGACTCCGCGGCTGCCTTCGCCACGGCGAGCGAGACGCCCAGCAGCGCGTTGGCCCCCAGCCGGGACTTGTCGGGGGTGCCGTCGAGGTCGACGAGCTTCTGGTCCACCACCCGCTGCTCGACGGCCTCGAGCCCCACCAGTTCGGGCCCGATCTGGTCGAGGACCCCCCGCACGGCGATCTCCACGCCCTTGCCGCCGTAGCGCCCGGTGTCCCCGTCGCGGAGCTCGACGGCCTCGTGCTCACCCGTCGACGCACCTGAGGGCACCGCGGCGCGCGCGAGCGTACCGTCGTCGAGCGCGACCTCCACCTCGATGGTGGGGTTGCCGCGGGAGTCGAGGATCTCCCGGGCACCGACCTGCTCGATGACGGCCACTGATTCCTTCTCCTCACCTCGGCAGTCGCTCCGCGCAGCGTAGCCGGGGCGCGCGTTCACCCGGTGGAGGCACGCTCGCCGGACCGGCCGGCCCGGTCGTGGAGGGGCTCCGCGCCGCGTAACGTCGATCGAACCATGACCGCAGCCGACCGTCCCTCGGACACCGTCACGCAGTTCCGCCTCGCCGAGTCGCTGCTGTCGGATCGGCGTCCGCTGGACGCGCTGCGCGAGCTGCGGCCGGTGCTCGACGCGGAGCCGGACGCGCCCAGCGTGCAGCTGCTCGCGGGCCGGGCCTACCTGCTGTCCGCGCAGCTCCGGCGCGCCGAGGAGGCGTTCCGCCGGGTCCTCGAGCACAACCCGGCGGACCACTACGCGCGCTTCGTCCTGGGCCGCACGCTGCAGCGGCAGAGCCGGTTGCCGGAGGCACGCGCGCAGCTGTCGATGGCCGCCGCGATGCACCCGACACCGGACTACCAGGAGGCGCTCAACGAGGTCCGCATGCGGTTGGCGCGCGACTGAGCTCCGGCCAGGTCGCCCGGTACGCTGCTGCGATCCGCAGGGCAGCGATCGCGCGTCCCCGATGACCAGCTAGCTCTGGGCGCTGCGCGCGTAGCCCTCGGCCGAGTTGTACACATCGCGCACGTAGGCGGCGGAGTTGTTGTAGGACAGTACGGCGCGCTGCCAGCCCTCACCGGTCGCGAGGTCCCGGCCACCCGCGCAGAGGTAGCGCGCTGCGGCCACTGCGGCATCGTCGATGTCCTGCGGATCCCCGATGCCGTCCCCGTCGCCGTCGCTGCGCCACCTCGCCCACGTCGACGGGATGAACTGGAACGGACCCACGGCGCGGTCCCACGTCGTGTCGCCGTCGAGCTGCCCGCCGTCGGTGTCGCCGATCGCGCGGACGTTCGGCCCGCCGTTCAGCGGGATGCCGATGATCGGTGACGACGACCTGCCGTCCGGCCCGATCGTGCGGCCCTGGAACCGGCCGTGGTTGGACTCGATGCGGGCGATGCCGGCGAGCGTGACCCAGGTGATCCGGCAACCGGGCTGGGTGTCGGCGAGGACGCTGTGCGCGTAGCCGTACGCCTGCAGCGCGCGCTCCGGCAGGCCGGTGGCCGGGCCCACCGCGGCAGCCCACCGCGCGTAGGCGTCCTGCGGGGACCCGCCCGGCA
>JALYQB010000112.1 GCA_030856045.1 Actinomycetota bacterium | reverse complement strand
CACCTCGTCGCGCTCGTCCGCGCCGGGGCCCGCTTCGAGGCCGGCAAGCTCGTCGAACGACCCGACGGCCAACCCGTCGACACCGCAGCATAAAGATCTTGATCCACAGGTCTTGACAATTGCTCTGAGCTCAGCCGAGGAAGGCGAGATCGGCAGGCGCAGCTGCAACCTGATCGCCCCTGACGCTGCGGGCCGAATGACGCTGCCCACTCCCACGGCGACCGCCTGGGCAGTACTTCCCCCGGACACCGCCGAGTGGTACAAACAGTTTGTGCTACAAACTGTTTGTGCTCTGGAGTCGATGTGACCGAGCTGATCGGACGGCGCCGGGAACTGGACGAGCTCGCCGAGGCGTGGCGGCGAGCGAAGGACGGTGATCCACAGCTCTACGTGCTGTGGGGACGTCGGCGGGTCGGCAAGACCTACCTGCTGACGCATTTCGCCCAGTCGAAGCGCCACGTGTACTTCACCGCCACCCGACAGGACAGTGAGGTCCGGCAGCTCGAGCGATACGGGGCGGCGGTGGGCGAACAACTCGGCGAGGAGGTCGCGGATCTGATCGGCGGCAGCTTCACCGACTGGGAAGCTGCGCTCCGCTTCACCCTCCGGATCGCGGCGGACGAACCGCTGCTGGTCGTGCTGGACGAGGTGCCTCGACTGCTCGCCGGTCGCCCCGACTTCGCCGATCTGCTGTCGGCAGTGTGGGAGGCGCGCTCGTCGGGCACACGGGTCCTGCTCGCGCTGACCGGCTCCGCGGTGTCGGTGATGGAGCAGATGCTCGGTCCCCAGGGCGGCCTGCACCGGCGCGCCGCCGTCGATCGGCGGCTCGACCCGTTCCCACTGCTCGACGCCCGCGCGTTCCTGCCTGATCTGTCGGCCGCCGACTACGTCGAGGCGTTCGCCGCGTGCGGCGGCTACCCGCTGCACCTGCGCCGCTGGCGAACGGATCGGTCGGCGCCCGAGAACCTGCGGGAGCTCGCCTTCGCACCGGGCGGGCTGCTGCTGCGCGACGCCCTCGACATCCTCAGTGAGGATCTCGACTGGCGCGGCGGCTACGAGCGCGTGCTCGGCGCGCTAGGGACGGGAGCGCGGCGGCGCTCACGCATCGCGGGCCGTGCCCAGCAGCGGATCGACTACACGCTCGACCGGCTGCGCCGGGCAGGCTACGTGCATGCGGTGCGCCCGCACGGGGCGCCGGTCACCGCCGACCCGATGTACGAGATCGCCGATCCGTACCTCGCGTTCTGGTTCGCGGTGCTCCGGGAGGACGCCGACCTCGTGGAGGGCGGGCAGGGCCCAGCCGTGCAACAACGCGTGGCGGGTCGCTGGCAACAGCACCTGGGGCGCGTCTTCGAGGATGCGGCGCGGGACCACGCGGTGCGAATGGTCGCAGCCGGTGAGTTGCCCGCCGCGACGACGGTCGGCCGCTGGTGGCGTGACGAGGTGGCCGAGGTAGATGTGCTCGGGTTGCTGGCGGACCGGACCCGCCTGGCGGGTGAGGTGCGTTGGCAGTCCGGCCCCGTGGATCATCGCGACCTGCGCACGCTGACCCGCAAGCTCGAGTACCTCCCGCCGCCACACGAGGACGTCGAGTTCGCGCTGTGGAGCCGCGGCGGCGCGACCGCCGAGGTGCGCGCGCAGCCGGACGTGCGGGTGTTCACCCCCGCGGACATGCTCTGACCGCCCCGCCTACACCTCCAGCACCGGGCGGGTCGAGCGCGACCTCGTCACGCCACGATGAGGTACCCGGCGACCGCGAGACCGATCACCACGACGCACCAGCGCAGGACCGGCGCGGGCAGCCGCCCGGCGACCTTCGCCCCGAGATATCCGCCGAGCAGCGTGGTCGGGGCGAGCAGGGCGACCGCGAGCCAGTCCACCGGCGCGCCGATCGAGAACACGATGATCGTGACGATCGAGATCATCAGTGACAGCATGCCCTTGACCGCGTTGAGGCGGCGGAGGTCGTCGTGCGCGGCGAGGGAGAGCACCGCTATCAGGATGACGCCCAGTGCGCCGCCGAAGTAGCCGCCGTAGATCGCCGCGACGAAGACGGCCGGCAGCAGGATCGCCGTGCGGTCGGGTTCGCCGGGCTGGGGCTCACCGATCCAGCGCTTGAGCCACGGTTGCAGGCCGAGCGCCAGGCTGGCGAGGGCCACCAGCGCCGGCACGACGGCGTCGAACACCTCGGCCGGCAGCACGAGCAGCAGCAGGGCGCCACCCAGGCCGCCGAGGACCGCCACGCCGGTCGTCGCCAGCACCCGGGACAACTGCCCGCGCAGCTCGCGCCTGCTCCCGAGGGCGATGCCGAGGTATCCGGGCGCCTGCGCGACGGAGTTGGTGACGTTGGCCGCGAGGGGCGTGAAACCGACCGCGAGCAGCGCGGGAAACACCAGCAGCGACCCCCCGCCTGCCACCGCGTTGACGCCGCCCGCGACCAGACCCGCGACGGCGAGCAGCGTCAGTTGAAGCGGGGAGGCGGAGAGCACGAGGCGTCACGCTAACCACGTCGTCCGGTCGCCGTATGCTGGGCGCGCGGACGAGCTGGCCGGGCGGCCGCGTCGGGCCCGGAGACGGGCCCGCCGAGGAAAGTCCGGACTCCGCAGGGCAGGGTGGTTGTCAACGGCAACCCGGGGTGACCCGCGGGACAGTGCCACAGAAAACAGACCGCTCCGGTTCTCGTACCGGAGTAAGGGTGAAACGGTGGTGTAAGAGACCACCAGCGCCCCGGGTGACCGGGGCGGCTCGGTAAACCCCACCCGGAGCAAGGCCAAGAGGGCGCCGCACGCGGTGCCTGCGCAGGCGTTCGAGGGTTGCCCGCCCGATGCCTGCGGGTAGGCCGCTGGAGCCTGCCGGTGACGGCAGGCCGAGATGGATGGTCGCCGCCCGCACCGTCGAGAGCCGGTGCGGCGCACAGGATCCGGCTTACAGGCCAGCTCGTCCGCCCCGCGACCCGACGGCGAGGACGGTCGCCGATGCAGAGGCCACGACACGCCTCTCGCGGGGGCCTCCGCGCGACCGACCGGGCGGTACGCCACCCTCTTCGGATGACGCTCGCGCAGGCGGCCCCGGCTGCTACCACCCCCGACGCGCCCGTCCACCGCGACTGGACTTCCCTCGGCCTCGCCGGCTACGGCGCCGCACTGGGCGGGTTGCTGTTCTCGGTCGCACACCGCGGCATCCTTGACGACGGTTACATCACGCTGTCGTACGCGAGGACGCTGGCCTTCCACGGCGTGTGGGGATTCAACGAGTTCCGCACCGCGAACACGGCGACCTCGCCGCTGAACGTCTGGCTGCTCGCGCTGGGCACGTTCGTCACGCGGCAACCCGTCGTGGCCCTCGGGCTGGTGCTGATCGCTTCGACGGCAGCGACCGCTGCGTGGCTCGGTGTCATCGGCCGCCGGGTCGGTGTCAGCCCCTTCGTGCTCGCCGGGCTCGCGACCGGCCTGCTCGTGTCCTCGCCGCTGTTCGCGTCGACGGTCGGGATGGAGACGTTCCTCGGCGTGGCGGTGCTCGTCGGGGTCGCCCGCTACGCCGTCGACGGCCGGACCGTCGCCACCGGCGTGCTCTGCGGTCTCGCAGTCCTCACCCGGCCGGACCTGGCCATGCCGGCTGGTGTGCTCGTCCTGGTCCTGCTGCGCCGGCCGTCGGGCCGGAAGTGGTCGCAGTTCGGACGGCTCGCGCTGGTTGCGGCGCTGGTCGCGGTGCCGTGGCACCTCCTCTCCTGGTACGCCCTCGGCGGGTTCGTCCCCGACACGTTCGCGATCAAGACGGCGGCCGCGCAGTTCCGCGAGGGGGAGAACTTCGCGACCGGGCCGTACTTCTTGGCGCAGACCTGGACGCGAGCGTCCGTGCTCATCGCCGCCCCGTGCGTCCTCGGCCTGCTCACCACCGCCGTCGGCGTCGTGGCGTGGTGCAGGCGGGCCCCTGACCGGGCCCCTCCGCGTGGCCGTGGCGTTCGGCCTGGGCGGCGTCGCCCACTACGCCGCCTACTCGCTGATCGGCGTGCCGCCCTACCACTGGTACTACTGCCCGGCGGTCGGCCTGCTCGTCGTGGCGGTGGCAGCCGGCGCCGCATCGGTTGCGCCGCGCGCCCGGACCGGCGTGTTCGCCGCCGGTGTCCTGTTGATCGGTGTCACCGCCGGTACTCAACTCGCGGCCGCCGTGCCGTGGGATCAGCCGGTCATCTACGGCAACTGGGCCACCGCGCGGCAGTACGCGGCCGTGGGGCAGGGCGTCGGACGGCTCGTGCCACGGGGGGAGACCATCGGCGGGTTCGGCGAGATAGGCGGGGTCGCCTTCGCCTGCGACTGCGACATCATCGACCCGTTCACCGACCGCGCCACCGCGCAGCGGATCATCGACGAGCGCTACGCCAAGGCCGGCCCGCTCGGGCAGTGGCTGCTCGACCTGAACTACGCCCACGCCGAGCGTGCACCGGCGACCGTGCTCGATCACCAGCTCGTCTACACCGAGGGACCTGGGCCGGGCTGGCGGACCGAGGGACCGCTCCGTGGGCTGGGCCACATCGAGCTGGCCCGCTAGCCGTTCCCCGACCTCACCGATCACGAGCGGCCGCTGCTGCCTCCTGCGCCAGCGAGATAATTCGCCGGACGTGTCGATCCGGCTGATCCTCGTCCGACGCAGGGATAGAGGCTCGGTCCAGCCGGTCGAGCCGACAGCGGAGGGAGAACCACTATGCGATTCATGATGCTGGTCAAGGCGAGCGAGGACTCCGAGGCGGGCGCTCTGCCCAGCGAGGGGCAGCTTGCCGAGATGGGGCGGTACAACGACGAGCTGGTCAAGGCGGGCGTGCTGCTCGCGGCCGACGGTCTGCAGGCGAGTGTCAAGGGGGCGCGCGTCGTGTTCTCCGGCGGGCAGACGACGGTGACCGACGGTCCGTTCACCGAGACCAAGGAGCTGATCGCGGGATACTGGGTGATCCAGGTGAGGTCGAAGGACGAGGCACTCGAGTGGGCCCGGCGGGTTCCCTTCCAGGACGGCGAGATCGAGATCCGGCAGGTGTTCGAGGCGGAGGACTTCGGTGACGCGCTCACGCCGGAGCTCCGGGAGCAGGAGGAGCGGCAGCGCGCGGAGATGACCGCGAAGCGGTAGCCGCCTTGCCACGCCGCGGGCGGGGCTGCTCTGATCTCGTGCTGTGGCGGCTTCCGAGGCACATCGCGTGATCGATGCGGTCTGGCGGATCGAGTCGGCGAGGCTCATCGCCGGTCTCACGCGGCTGGTGCGCGACGCCGCAAGGAGACGTTCGCGCGCAAGCTCGCGGAGCTCGGCCACGAGCTGGATGTCGAGGGGGCAGCGCCGGAGCCCGGCGCGGCACCCGACGGCGAAATCGAGGACGACCTCCTGCGGCTGGTGTTCGTCTCCTGCCATCCGGTGCTGTCGACCGAGGCTCGCGTCGCGCTGACGCTGCGCCTGCTCGGCGGCCTGACGACTGTGGAGATCGCCCGCGCGTTCCTCGTGCCGGAGTCGACGATCGCCCAGCGGATCGTCCGGGCGAAGCGAACCCTCGCCACGGCGGGCGTCCGCTTCGAGGTCCCCGAGGAGCACGAGCGCGCCGCCCGGCTGTCCTCGGTGTTCGAGGTCATCTACCTCGTCTTCAACGAGGGCTACTCCGCGACCTCGGGCGACGACTGGCTGCGGCCCGCGCTGTGTGAGGACGCGCTGCGCCTCGGGCGCGTCCTGGCCGAGCTGGTTCCCACGGACCCGGAGGTCCATGGCCTCGTTGCGCTGATGGAGATCCAGGCATCACGTTCCCGCGCGCGCGTCGGCCCGTCGGGCGAGCCGGTCCTGCTGCTCGACCAGGACCGCGGGCGCTGGGACCACGTCCTCATCCGCCGCGGCCTCGCAGCGCTGGAGCGCGCCGAAGCGCTCGCACGTTCGGTAGGGGCCGGCGCGCCCGGCCCGTATGCGTTGCAGGCCGCGATCGCCGCCTGTCACGGGCGGGCGCGCACCCCGGAGGAGACAGACTGGGTGCGCATCGCGGCGCTGTACCAGGCGCTCACCCCGCTCGCGCCGTCCCCGGTCGTGGAACTGAACCGCGCGGTCGCATTATCGATGGCGTTCGGCCCGGAAGTGGGCCTCGACCTCGTCGACGAGCTGACCGCGGAGCCCGCGCTCAAGTGCTACCACCTGCTGCCGAGCGTCCGCGGTGACCTCTTGGCGAAACTCGGTCGGTTCGACGAGGCGCAAGCGGAGTTCGAACGCGCGGCCTCACTCACGCGGAACGAACGGGAACGCACGCTGCTGGCCGAGCGCGCCGCCGAGTGCTCACGGAACCGCGCCGGGAAGTCCTGACGCTGCCCGAGGTGGCGGAGCGGTGTCGGTCGCGCCGACCGCGCAGACTGAGTGGCCGTCCGCATCGACCATGATCACCGTTTCGCGACCGTACACGTCGGTCACCGGCGACGAGGATCGCGAAACGGTGATCATGAAGCGGGGACCGGGACGAGCCCGGCGGAGGGCGACGACCGCATGCTCGACCCGGCGACCGATCCCGCGCGGATCCGCGCCAGCCCGGCGTGCCGATCGAGGGCGTGAAGATGACCCGGCCCGTCGACGCCACCGGTCCGCGTCGGGTCCCTGCGGGTAGGAGATCCGCACCCCAAGCGACGACTCGTTGTTCGACGTCTCGCTCTCCAGAAGCGCGAGGTCGGGGTTCACACGGCGCGGGTCGTAGCGGCTTGACCTCACAACGGAGGCGTACCGAGTGCTTGCGGAGCACGCCGCGGTGTTCACCACTGCGATCGACCCGCCGTGGAGCTGCTCAACCCGGTGATCGCGCACCGTGAGAAAGTTCTTGCCTCACGGCCCGTGCGATGACACCGGCCCGCCCCCGACGGCCGTTCCTGGGCCGCTCGGGCCGCGCTGATCCGGTCGGTGAGCCCAGCCGCGCCGCGGCCGTCCGGGCTACGGCCGGCGCAGCTCGACGTCCACGAACCGGCGACCGAGCTCCCGCGCCGCGACCCGGGGTCGTGCCCGAGCCCGCGAAGGGTCGAGGAGAGTGCCGCCGGGCATCCGGCGGCGATGGCGCGGCGGAACAGCTCCGCTACCCGCTCACAACAGAGCCACGCAGGGCGCCGTGAGCCTCACCGCGGCGGGTGATGCCTCGACGAGACGGCAGGTGCCGGGCGATCTTGGCGAGCCGCCGGGAGGTCAAGTGATCAGCGCGGTGTGACGACCGGGCGCGCGTCGGGTCCCTGCGGGTAGGAGATCCGCACCCCACGCGACGACTCGTTGTTCGACGTGTCGCTCTCCAGCAGCGCGAGGTCGGGGTTCGCGCGGTGCAGCAGTAGGTAATCCCCGGCCGGCAGGTCGTCGATGTCGATCTGCTGGCCTTCCAGGAACGGGCCGTACTTGTCACCGTAGCCGGGACTGATCCCCATCCGCAGCGTCGTCAGCTCGGGCTGCCGGGCGCCGCAGTTGGTGACGTAGCCCCGCGGGGGCGCGTTCGGCGTCGTCGGGTACCGGTCGCCGAGGCAGAAGCCGCTCTTGACGTCCCGCGCGGCGACCTCGCCGTCGGGGGTGCGCAGCTCGTAGCGCATGGCGGCGGGCAGGTGCCAGTGGTTGTGCCCGCCATCCGGGGTGAACCACAGCGGGGTCGGCAGTGCCCGCTTGCTCTGGCTGCCATCGGCATGCGGAATGAGCTGCACGGCGTCCATTCGACCCGCCTCGTCCCCGGCCCGGCCCTCGACGATCAGATCGCCGGTGCCCTGGTTCTCGATCGCCGAGCTGAAGCCGAGTTGCCAGCGCCCACCGACGTCCTTCACCGTGAGCTGGCCCGGCGCGACGGCGACGAGATCGGGAAGCTGAGCCGAGTCCTGCTGTGGCGCGGCCGAGGCGACGCCGACCGCCACCGTGACCGAGACGGCGGCGGCGAACACCGCCGCGGTGGTCCTGCGTGCCATGGCCGACCATTCCCGTGTACGAGCGTGAGGACTTGCATGCAGCAGGGTAGCGGGTGGCAAGACGTCGCGGCCGTTTGGTCAACCGTTTGGTCACCCGTCAGCGACCGGCGCCGTGCCAGGTCGGACGGCACGCAGCGTGAACGCGATTGGCTGTACACCGGGGCCGGGTGCGGCTGGGCCATCCGGGCGGTTCACGGCGAGTGACTCCCACGCTGCGCCACCGCTCAGGCGGGGATGCGGGTACCACCGGCGCGAGTCCTGAGCGCTTCTGTGGTGCGAGAGGGTGAACTATCTGCCGGGTGTCAGGGTGCGTCTCCGCTGCTCACGGCAGGTGCGCGGGCCGTCTCACCGCATCCGGGCGGTACTCAACGCCGCCGCGACGTGTTTAACTCAGTATGGGTGGATCACCCGTCCGGGGTCCGACTTCTTCTACAAGCCGTGGCACCCAGGGTGACCTCCCGCAGGACGGCAACGAATGGCCCCGGGAGCCCGGTCTCCACGACGAGACCGGCCCACCTGTTAGCGCAGGCGGGCCGGTCGCTGTCGTTCAACCCCTCCGCCTGTGAAGATCAAAAGGAGCGCGGCGACATGGCCAGCGTAAAACATGGCTGCCCTAACAAAAAACAGCCATACGTGTCTTATGATCGCGCAGATCACTGCGCTGGCCGCGACCCGCGGCGGGCAACGTTTCCTGGCGCATCGATAGCGCGGACGGTGCCACCAAGGTCGCCAGCCCGGCACGCACGGCGCGGATGAAACCCCGATGGCCGTCTCAGTGGCCTTCGCGGTGGGCTCGGTCTGCGCACTGATCGCCCTGATCTCTGTGCTGGTGTTTCTCTGGAAGATCTACGACCGCGGCGGACGCACCGACCTGGCCGTCGCAGCACGAGCGGTTCGAGACGCACGGGCGTGGCCATGGAGTGCCCTCATGCGTCGCCGGATCAACGCACGCGACGAGGACCATCCGACAACCCGCCGCGGGCCCTAACGAGCACAGTTCGCCGGGTGCTGTCCGCGGCTGGTCGTTTACCCGGTGATTCAGTCGCGATCGGCACCAACTGCTGGGCCCGTCGATGGCGGACGACCCGACCGGCCGGCGCCCTTCCAAGCTCGGACGGCACGCAGCGGAAGAGCGGTGAGCGGACATCGGGCCGCTGTCGCGCTGGTTCATCCGGGCGGTTCACGGCGAGTGACTCCCACGCTGCGCCACCGCTCAGGCGGGGATGCGGGTACCTCCGGCGCGAGTCCTGAGCGCTTCTGTGGTGCGAGAGGGTGAACTATCTGCCGGGTGTCAGGGTGCGTCTCCGCTGCTCACGGCAGGTGCGGGCGCCGTCCCACCGCAGCCGGGCGGTGTTCAACGCCGCCGCGACGTGTTCTACTCACTCATATGCTCGTCGGGCCGCGTGTTCGGCGAGCGCTGTCCAGACCAGGTTACACCGATGGGTCCTGAACCCGCGGGGGTTTTTCGATGTCTGCGTTAGCCGTGGTCGCCCAGGCCGAACTCGGTACTGGCGGCCTGCGCACCTGGATGCTGGACAACCTCGTACCGCTGCTGCTGCTGTCCGTTGCCGTCCTGCTCATCTGGCTCGGCGGCGGCAAGGGCGACAACGCCGGCGTCATGCGCCGGGTCGGTGGGGTGATCATCGCGCTGGGTGTCATCGGCCTGGCGGTGTCCGGTGCCGGTGTCGAGCTCGGGACGTGGATCGCCGGTCTCTTCAGCGGATGAGCGGGGGGTGACGCAGCGTTGCGCATCCGCACCGACGACGAGGTGTACCGGGTCGACGCGGTCTGGCTCGGTCCGCCTAAGGCGACCCTCCCGTTCCGTGCCCGCTACGTGGCGTGGGGCGTGGGCTTCCCCGTCCTGCTGCTCGTGCTCGGAGCCGAACGCCAGCTCGGCATCGGCTTCGGTTTCTTCTCCACGGCATGGGGGTTGCTCATCACCATCGTGCTCACCCGGCTGATCTGCTCCCGGATCAGCCACGAACGCCCGCTCTCCGGGGTGGCCGCCCTGTGGCTGCGTGAACTGAGCACACCCCGGCAGCGCCGCCAGGGGACCGGTGGCGCTGCGAGTGCCGCGCAGATCACCGCGCACCGCACGAGGCCGAGGCCGACGACGAAGGAGGGCCGCCGTGTTCGGCCGAGGACGTGACCGGGAGCGCCCGGGCACAGCCACCGGGGTCCGGGTCCCGTCGCCCCGCCGCGGGCACAAGCTGCCGGGCGAGGCCGCCGCGCCGGAGTACACGCCGTCCATCGCGTTGCGCTCCATCGACGGTCACCTGGTGCGCACCGGGCAGGACGTCTACGCCTGGTACCGCCTGGCGCCGCAGCGGTGGTCGTTTCGCTCCGACTCCCAGCGTCAGGATCTGATTCAGGCCATCGCGGGGCAGTACGCCGAGCTGCAGGGCCGGTGGATGCACCTGCGGGTCACCGCCCGGCCCTACCCCATCCGGATGTGGGCCGAGGCGCACGTGCGTAACGCTGTGGGGCGGCTGCCCGACTCCGCGGGAGCGCTGAGTTTCGACGACTACATGGTGGGCGAGCAGCAGCAGCTGCTGGGCCGGTCGATGGCGGAGAAGGAGGTCTATCTCGGGGTGCAGGTGCAGACCCGTACCGTCGTCGACCGCGCGGTCGAGCGGGCCGCTCCGCTGCTGCGCCGGGTGTTTCCCACCGCGGTGGATGCCGAGCTCGTCGCGCTGGACGCCGAGGTGGAGCACCTGGATCTGGTCATCGGCACCGCGGGGCTCGAGGGTCGCCCGGCGACGGTCGAGGAGATGTCCTGGCTGATGCACCGGTCGTGCTCGCTGGGTCTGCCCGCGCCGCGCAACCTGCCCGCCGTGCCGGGCGCCGGCTGGGAGCCCGAGGATCTCGCGAGCTTCACCGATGCCGCCGATTTCCACGCCGAGCCCTACGCCCCGACTCTCACTGTCCGGGGCCGCACCGGCTCCAACGCCGGTATCACCCGCAACGTCGCGGTGCTCACCGTCGGGCAGATGCACGGCCTGGCGATCCCTGAGGTCGACGACCCGTGGATGCAGCACGCGGACCGGTTGCCCGGTTCGGTGGAGTGGTCGGCCCGCATCTACGTCCGCCGCCCGGAGGAGGTGGCGGGGGAGCTGCAACGTCAGATGAACAAGGTCCGCTCGCAGGTGCGCCATTACACCGATGAGCACGAGCTGGAGCCGCCGCAGTCGCTCGCGCGACAGGCTGCCCGGGTGCTCGAGATCGATGACGAGATGACGTCGGGTTTCACCGCGCTGGCGACCAGGGTGCGGTCGTGGTGGCGCATCGCGGTGTCCGGGCCCACCGAACGCGACGCGCTGCGGCTGGCGCAGCAGCTGCTCGACCTCTACAAGCCGAAGGTCGCCGTGGAGCACCCGGAGGCGCAGTACGCCCTCGCCCGGGAGTTCATCCCCGGCGAGCCGCTCGCGTCGGGGGCATACCTGCGCCGCGGGTCGGTGCTGTGGGCGGCCTCGGCCGTCCCGACCGCGACCGCCGAGGTCGGCGACCGGCGCGGCATCCTGCTCGGCGAGACGTGCACCGCGACGCGCCGACCGGTCGCGTGGGACCCGTGGATGGCGCAGGAGATCCGTGACTCCTCAGGGCTGTCCGCGATGGTCGCCGGGCTCGGTGGGGGCAAGTCGTTCCTCGGCGGCGGGCTCGTCTACAAGACGTTGCGCGCCGGGGCGTACTGGACGCTGCTCGACCCGTCGGGCCCGCTGGCGGCGCTGTGCTCGCTGCCCGAGCTGCGCCCGTACGCGCGGCCGATCAACCTGCTCAACGCCCAGCCCGGGATCCTCAACCCGTACCGGGTGGTGGCCGAGCCGGAGCTCTCGCACTTCCTCGACGAGGAGGACCCGGAGCGGGCGTGGCGGCGGGAGAAGGCGCTCACCGCGGCCACGCGACGCCGCCTCATCCTCGACGTGCTGTCCGGCCTGCTGCCCTACGAGGTCGCCCGGATGGCACAGACCCGGATCGTGCTGCTGCGCGCGGTGCGGGCCGTGGGGGGCAGGCCGGATGCGCACCCGGGGCAGGTGTTCGACGCGCTGCGCCGTGACGCCTCCGAGCACCACGAGCACGCGGTGGTCGTCGCCGATTTCCTCGACGAGATGCGCGAGCGGATGTCGCTGCTGATTCCCGAGTCGGGTGCCGACCCCTACACCGAGGTCCGCGACGACCGGCTCACCGTGCTGACGATGGCCGGGCTCACCATGCCCAAGGACGGGGTCGGCCGGGAGTACTGGACCGACGCCGAGTCCATCGCGGTGGAGCTGCTCAACCTCGCCGCGTGGCTCACCCAGCGCTCCATCTACGAGCGGCCGCGTGACCAGCGCAAGGGTGTGTGGATCGACGAGGCGTTCTTCTTGTCCGAGGTCCCGACGGGCCGCGTGCTGATGAACCGCTTCGCGCGCGACTCCCGCAAGTGGAACGTGCGCGTGCTGCTGTCGTCGCAGGTACCCGCCGACTTCCTCAAGATGCAGGGCTTCGTCTCCCTGCTGGACTCGGTGTTCGTGGGCAGGCTCGACGACGACGACGCGCAGGCCGACGCGCTGCGCCTGCTCAAGGTGCCGACGGGCGCGGGTTACGAGCAGGTCGTGGCCTCGCTGGGGCGCCGTCCCGGCGGCGTGAGGACCTCGACCGAGCGCGACCGCGCCCCCCGCCAGTTCATCTTCGGCGACGGCGCGGGCGGGGTGGAGCGGATCCGCGTCGACTTCTCCGGTCCGCACCTCGACCACCTGGTCACGGCGCTGGACACCACGCCCGACGCCCGGCGTCCGGGGATCGCGCTGCCGTCCTCACCTCAGACGGCCACGGGCGAGCTGCCGCCGGTCACCGTCCCGGACCCCACGGCGCCCGGCTACGAGGCCGACCTCGAGGCCGCGTTGGATGCGGCCGCCGACGCGCAGCTGGGTCTCGACGATCCCGAGCCCGGGTCCGGCGACGGCGCCGAGCGCGACCCGGAGGAGACCGGCCCGGTGCGCCAGGCGGCAGGCCGCGGCTCGGGCCGGGAATCCGCCGCATGACGCTCCTGGCGCTGCTCGGCGCGGCGCTCGCCGTGCTGGTGGCCGTCCGGCCGCGGCGGTCTCGGACCGTGCTGGTGCTCGTCGCGACACTGCTCGGCGCGCAGGCGTTGATCGGGTCCCCGGCGTCGGCGCAGCTGTTCGGCGACTGCAAGGACGCGCCCAACCCGGAGCGACCCGGGGCGGGGATGGTCGGCGCGATCGACCCCACCCCGCTCGGCACGGGCGAGCCCGGAAGCGTCTACGCCGAGGTCGGCTACGCGGGCCTCGTCTGGAACACCTACGACCTCGGCTGCGGGCCATCGGGCATCCGCGACCCCGATGCCGTGATCGGGAACTGGACCGGCAACCAGCTGTTCAACGTCGCGAAGACCGTGGTCGGCGCGACGAACGGGCTGCACTACGCCCTCGCCGACGACGGGCTGCTCGCCCCGCTCGACGAGCTCATCGTCACCGGCACCGTCGCGCTCTACGACAGCGTCTACGCGCCGTTCTTCGGGTTCGTCGCGGTGCTGCTGGCCATCGTGCTGTTCCGCTCCATCTGGCGCGGCGACCTCGCCACGGTGGGCAGGCGCACGGCCTGGGCGATAGCGGGCATCTGGCTGGCGGCCGCCACCTACCTGACCCCGCTGCTCTACACCCAGGTGCTCGACGACGTGCTCGTCGCGGGCAGCGAGCAGATCCGCACCGGGTTCCTCCAGGAGGTCGGCATCGAGGCGCGCGACGCGCTGCCCACGCTGCTGCACGAGCAGATCGTCGTGCAGAATTGGGAGCGCGGGGTGTTCGGCTCGCCCGACGGCCCGCAGGCCCGTGAGCTGGGCCGGGACCTCGTGCTCGCGCAGGCGTACACGAAACGGGAGATCGCCGACGGCGCGGACGCCGAGGGCTCGGGCGTCGCCGACCGCAAGAAGGCGGAGTACGAGGCCATCGCGGCGCGCACCGGCAGCGCATACGGCTACTTCCAGGGCGTCGACGGCAGCCGCATCGGCACCGGGTTCCTCGCGATGGCGCAGGCGTTCATGTTCTCGCTGTTCCAGCTCCTCGCGCAGGCGGCGTTGCTGCTGGGCCAGATCCTGCTGCGGGTCGTGATCCTGCTCGGTCCGGTGATCGGGTTGATCGCGATCCTGTACCACGACCTGCTCCGCGGCGTGGGCCGCGCGGTGGGCGCGGCACTGCTCAACGTCATCGTGATCTCCGCGCTGGCGGCGCTGCACACGCTGGTGATGGTGTGGCTGCTCGACCCCGCGCGGGGGTTGTCGGTGCTCACACAGATGGTGCTCGCCGGGCTCGTGACAGTCGTGATGCTGCTCGTCGCGCGACCCGTCCGGCGAATGTGGCAGATGGTGGAGCTGTCGGTCAGCGCGGTCGGCGGGGCGGTGCCGTCCCACCCCGGCAGCGCGCTGTCCCGGTTCCGTCGCCGCGCGGCGGGTACCGACCCGACGGCGGCCGACCGTTTCTGGGACGAGGCGCGCGACACCGACCCCGACCCGGCCGTGGCGGTGGGTCCGGGCGGGGTGGGAGCGCGCCATCGGCCGGAGG
>JALYQB010000107.1 GCA_030856045.1 Actinomycetota bacterium | reverse complement strand
GGCGAGAAAGTCCTCGACGTCGATGGTGACCTGGCTGTGGTCGAGTGACACCATGTTGACGTCCGCGGCAAGCGGGACCACGTCGAGGGCCCGCGCACCCGCCTGGAGCACCTCGCGCAAGGTGGATAGCACCACGGAGAGCCGGCTTCCGGATTTGACCGGGTCCGCGTCCGGCCACAACAGCTCCATCAACTGGTCACGGGGGACCGGCCGTCGGCGCGCGACGAGGATCTTCAGCAGGTCCCTGGCCTTGCGCGACTGCCAGGCGCCCTTCGGAAGCGGGACACCGTCGCGCAGCACCTGGAACGTGCCCAGCGAACGGATCGCCAGCGAAGGAGTCAAGCGCGCCAGCGCGGCGAGCGGGCCGGCCGGGCGCCGCGACTCGAACTCGACCCCGCTGTCCCGCAGGACTCCCTCGGCGAGCTCAGTGCCGGTGTCGGGCAGCGGCGCGCGAAGGCGATGAGCCACCACGCGTCCGACGGCCTCCTCGACCCGGCAGCCTGCCTCATGCCAGATCTCGATCGCCTCGGCGATCGGAGCGTGGCGCAGGCTGGGATCGGGCGAGGAGAGCGCGCCGAGGGTGAGCGCCTCGGCGAGCCCAGGGTCGTCGCGCCGCGACCTGGCCTCGGTGGCTGCGCGCACCGCATCAGCGGTTGCGGCCTCCCGGTCGCCACCGAGCAACGCCACCCAGCCGCGGGTCAGCACAGCCTCGACGTAACGCAGCCCGTCACCGATGCCGACCGCTCGCTCGGCAAGCTCGCGAGCCACCCCGATGTCGTCGGCCGCCCGGATGCGCGCGAGCCCGGTGAGGGCGGCGGAGATGCCGAGCACGTCGCGGCTCGGCTCGACCTGGGCCAAGGCGCCCTCGTACGCGGCTCGGGCGCGGGCAGGCTGGCCCAGCAACCGATACACGTCTCCGAGCCCCGACAGTGGCCACGCAAGGAAGCGCGACCCGATGCTCTGGAGACGGTCACGGGCGGTCGACAGGTCCGACAATGCCTGCGCAAGCTTGCCGAGCCGGACGTACGCCCGTCCCCGGGTGGTGAGCGCCTGCGCGATGAGATAGGAGTCCCCGATCTCCTCGGCGAGCCGCAGCGCCCCGTGCGCCTCCGTCGCCCCGTCCCGGGGAAGGCCGAGTTCGAGGAGATGGGCGGCCCGGAGCACCCGGATCCGGAGTGCCTGCGGCACGTCGCCCGCAGCGTCGGCGCTCCGTAGCGCGCTGAGGAAGTACGAATCAGTCCCCCTGCGATCCCCCTCAGCCCCGGCGAGCAGCCCGAGTGCGGTGTCGGCTGCCGCCCGCGCGCTCGCATCAGGGCAGCGGCGGGCGGCTGTGGTCACCTGCTCCGTTGTTGCCCGGCACGCGGCGAGCTCGCCCACCATCCGGTGCGCACACGACGCCAGAACCAGCATCCGCACCTCGTCGGGGGTGTCCTCCGAAGCGAACCGGGTCCGTCGCCGTACCGCGAGCACCTCGTCGAACTCCCCCTGTTCGTAGGCGATCAGGCCAACCCGCCATGCGAGCGCCGGGGTCAGTTCGTCCTGCCGGCCGTCAGCGCGCCAGAAGCACTCCAGAGCGGCGGCCCAGTGCCCTCTCATCTGCCGTGCCTGCCCGATCACCGTCTGGATCCTGGCGTCAGCCAGGTATTCCGCCGGCATCTCGAGGGCGGCCAGCACGGCGTCGCCCCGGCCGCTGTTCACCATCAGCGCGCCGTGCTCGATGAGCAGCGCGGCGCAGGCAGCGTGTTCGCCGGCGGCGAGCAGGTGGTGCAGGGCCTCGGCATGTGCGCCACGATCCGCGCACTCGTCGGCGGCCATCCGATGCAGCCTGGCCCGATCACCCGGGGACAGCGTCCCCTTCTGGTTGTAGTAGTCCCGCAATGGCCGGACCAGTGACCAGCGGTCGACGTGCCCCGGGATGTGCTGCACGAGTCCGCGGCGAGTCAGATCAGCGAGCATGCTCGCCGTCTCCCCGGTCCCCGACACGAGGGACGACGTCTCGGTCACCTCGCCGAACACAGCCAACCGGCCAAGCAAGTCCCGCACGTGCGGAGGCTCCGCTCCAAGGACCTCCTCGACCAGGTAGGCGTGCAGCCGTTCACCGGGATGGGTCAACTGGTCCAGGACGACGACGCGGCGGCCCGGCGGCACCCTCCGCATCATCTCCACCGCGCGGCAGGTCATTGTCGGCCAACCGCCGGTGCGCTCGTAGACCAACGTGGCGAGTTCCGGTGGGTGCTCGCCGAGGCTCGACCGCAGCAGTGCGCCGACCTCGGTGACATCCAAGGCAAGCTCGGGCGCCTGGATCTCGGCGACCATGCCTTGACCCTGCAGCCGCGCCAGCGAGAATGGGATCTCGTTGCGGGAGATCAAGATCAGGTGCAACCGGTCTGGCGCGCACCGGCAGAGGTCCGCCACGAGGCTCACCACATCACCGTCCGGTGATAGTTCGTGGACGTCATCGACGACCAGGCAAAGGTCCTCGAGCAAGGACCCGCGCAGCCAGTCGCATATCGCCGCCGCGCCGCGCAACACACCGCCATCGCTCGAATCCGACTCGAGCATTGTCGGTGGGGGCGCGGTGACGTGAGGACTCAACACCGTGCGCAGGCAGCTCGCGAACCGGCGCCCGTCCCCCCGGTGATCCTCGCTCCGTACCCACACCGCGGGGCGCTGACGCGTCCAGGACTCCACCGCGGTGCTCTTGCCCCACCCAGCAGCGCCGACCACCAGGCAGACCCGGCGCCTCGCTGCCGCATCTAACCGTTCGAACAGAACTCCGCGCTCCACCCGTGGTGCGGACGCCGCAGTGTCCTTGTCCTTGCCGGCAGCGGCACCCCCTCCCGAATCATTATCGGATTTCACAACCGGCACCATTGTAGATTCAAGTCACATCCACCCTGCGGCGGCCGAAATGCACTCGGAAAATCCTGCCTCTCAACTCGGAGAGTATTGTCCACTTTCGTCGTCCATTCGCGATCCCCTTCTCACGTATAGATTCCACGTGAACGTCCCAACCGAGATCATCCTCGCGCGCGCCACCACAGCGCAGACCCTTCGACCGTGCACCGGAGCAGCTGCGTGATGACTCTCAGTGAGTAGGTAGCGCCTGTATCACCTCCCTGTGCGGCTCAGCGTGGCCCCTAGAGAGACGCGGCAGGCCTTCCGTTTCCGTCGCTCCTCCGCGAGGATCGCCCGAATGGCCGAATCCGCGGTCACCCGCGAGCGGCAGGGTGGTGGCGGCCGAATGAGCGACCGGCTCCCCTCCTCTGTGCACGGAGAGTAATCGGCTGTAACACATCCCATGTTGCCGTCGAGTAACACCGAGACCACGCCGAGTCTGCCGACCGGCGACGACGTCCGAGAGGAAAAGCGGGATGGAATGTGCTCCACGCGCAGGTCGTGACGAGGAATCCTCGGCTCTTCCCGCGGTGCGGACGACCGCCGAACGGTGGCATCGAATCTGGGGGTACCGGACGCTCCTGCTCTGGGTGGCACGCCAGCACGGATTCGACGCCGACGGTGCCGAGGACGTCGTGCAGGATGCGATGCTCCGGGCCGCCGCCCACCCCGAGGTCGCGGACGAGCGGCTGCAGGCATGGCTGGTCCGGGTGACGATCCGGCTGTGCATGGATGGACACCGGCGGCGGACCAAGGAGGCCAGTGGCTGGCAGCGGCTGGCAGCATCAGCGGTGAACCAGGAGCCAGACCCCGAGTATAAGGTCGGTGAGCGTTTGGAAGCGGCTTGGGTTGCTTCTGTGGCGGCTAATGTGCTGCCCCCGCGCCAGGCCGAGGCCCTACGACTGACAGCCGCGGGCCATGACGTGCACCACGTCGCCCGTGAGCTGGGTGTGGGCTACCGCGCCGCGGAATCATTGCTGGCTCGCGCCCGACGAAACCTGCGGATCGCCCTGATGGTCGGTTCTGGCGCCATGGCCTGGACCTGCGTGCACCACTGCCCAAGATGGGTGATTCGGTCTCGGTAGGGCTGCCGCCGCCTCACCGCCGCGGTGGTGATGCCGCTTGTGTGGCGCGCCGCTGCATCGGACAGGAGCCGGACCGACGAGGTTCCGCTGTGCGTGCAGGGGCTAGCGTCGCCGCATCGACCGGAAGCTGCACGACCGGGCGGCGAGTCTCGCGCGCACAACACCGTGGGGAGAACCCCACCACCCAGCTGGCTGAGCTGCCTTCGTCAGGACGATGCCTTTGCTGGTGCGCTGTTGCCAGGCCGCGGCGTAGCGGGCGGCCAGCTCGACCCCCGCGTCGACCTGCTCGGCAGCCACCAAGTGGTCGACCAGCCCCAGCCGCGGCGCCTCGTCCGGCCCGAGGGTCTCGCCGAAGAAGATCAGTCGGCGCGCGTGTCCAAGGGGCGAGCACTCCTTATCCCATGGCCGGGTAGACGTTCTCCTTCCCGAGACGATCACGTCCTTGATCCGGTCGGTGATGCGCCGGCAGCCCTCGGCAGCCAGCCGACCAGCGTTCCCGGTGTGCAACCAGCGGCCGCGCATCGTCTCGACCGTGGCCTCGGGCCGACGCCAGTAGCCGAACATCAGCTGCGGGCCTCGTACGACGATCTCACCGATCGCGGCGGTGGGTCTTCGTACGCACGTTTCGCCTGCTGGTTACAGCTCGACTACCTCACAAGCTCCGTTCTCATCGCAAAATCGTAGGATGGTCGGGACGTACTCGGTCAAGTTCATGTGCGACCAGCTCGAGGTGGTCCGCCAAGGCTGCTACCGGTGGCTGACCGAGGGGCCGGCCCTGCGAGCGTGAGCGTACCGACGCCAAGCTCCGCGACCAGGCCGGTTCCTCGTTGTCGGAGCCGGTGAGGCATCAGGAATGCAGCACGCGCGGGCACCTGCGTACCCGGTCGTGCCTCGTCCCGATCGTCATCGAGAACGGCGGGCCGGACCTCGGGCCGGCTCCGCGGATCGGGCGGCGGGATGCAGGGGTGGAAGGGGCCCGAAGGACTCCGCGGGGAGGCGGGTGAGCCGACCGTCTTCGACGACGTTCCAGCCGAGCCAGCGCCAGGCCCCCGCGCTGGCCCTGACGAGCTGGTCCGCGATGGCGTCGAAGACCGCGAGCTCGCCCCCCGGCAGGGTGACGATCGTGAACCCGACGGGCAGCCCGCTGATGGCGTCCCAGACCCGGACGGTGCCGTCGCCGCCGGTGAGCAGGCGGGTGCCGGCCGACGCCGCCGACACGACAGCCTTGACCAGGACCGCGACGATGCCCGTGGCGACCCCGTACCACGCGGCCTTCGCGCCACCGCGGGCGCGCCGCCGCCCGTAGAACACCAGCAGGGTGATGAGAGCCACGGTGGCGGTCGCACTCACGATCCACACCGTGAGGCCCGTCGAGTAGGGGTCCCCTCCGCGCGGCATGAGGCTGACCAGCGCCAGCACCAGCCCGATGGTCATCGCTGCGATGGCCGTCCACTCCCGGAGCCGGAGCGCGCCACCGAGCACGAGGCCGCTGAGGATCAGCGTGAACGGCAACTCGAGTACCAGGACGAGCTGCACGAGCGAGACGGCACCGACGGCGAGAGCGGCGGCCTGGAGGGCGAACCCCACGACGATCATGGCCATGCCGGACGCCCAGATCGGGCGGCGCAACAGCACCCACAGCTGGACGAGGGAGAACGACGGCGCAGCCGGCTCGGCCATGGCGGCCTTGTGCAGCAGCACCAACGCCGCGGCGTTCGCCAGAGCGGAAATCACCACCAGTCCGGCAGGCAGCACCATCGACCCTCCGGCTGAGTGTCACGACGGCAGTTCGGTCATCTTCGCGCACGCCACCCTGTCCGGCACGGCCGTGCTGCGCGACGGCGTCGGACTCACCCTGCGGGTCCGGGCCTCACATCTCCCGCACGGCGATGCCCTGGCGGTTCAGATGTTCCAGTAGCCGGTCCAGAAACGCGACCTGCCCGGAGACGAGCTTGACCCTCGCCGTCGCACAGTCGACCCACTCCGCGCGGTCGACCTCGGGAAAGCTGCGCACGACGCCGGATCCCCGCGGCCACTCCATCTCGAACTCGTTGCTCCGCATGCTCGTGGCGTCGAAGCCGGCCGCCACCGCGTACCCGGTGATCACCTTCCCGCTGCGCTGCTTGATCGTGCCGAGGGCGACGAGCTCGCCGGCCGGCAGGGACGATCCCATCTCCTCGCGGAACTCACGCGCCGCAGCGAGCTCCGGATCGTCGCCCTCCGCGTACTCGCCCTTGGGGATCGACCAGCCACGCTCGTCCTTCCTCGCCCAGAACGGCCCGCCCATGTGTGCGATGAGCACCCTCAGCACGCCGTCGTCCACCTGGTAGAGCAGGGCACCCGCGCTCCGGACCATGTCGCTCCTCTCAGCTCCGGGAGCCGCGCTTGCTCGGCTGCCACGCGCTCCCATTCACCTCACCGCTCGCCTGCAGTCCCAGGATTCGCTGTCGTTTCGCACTACGAACTGCACCACGGCGGCAAGACACACGCGAGGCGATCGTCCCAGAGCCATTCTTCGCTGCGACGGGCGCTTAGCTTCGGCCGGTAGTCGTAGCGGGATAGTGCCAGCTCGTGCCGGTGCCTCGGTATTGCTCGACGGGGATGGACTGCACGCCTTCGCGCATGTGGTCACTGCATAGAATTCCGTAGAGGTGGTCGATCTCGTGAGCGACGAGACGGGCAATGCCATGTTCGAATATGGTGATTCGGCGGCCGCCAGTGACGTCCTGGTGTTCGACGTGGATCACGAGTGCACGAGGAACGGGGCAGCGGACATCGAAAAAACTGAGGCAGCCTTCGTATTGTTCGTCGGCTTCTTCGCTCGTTTCGATGATACGGGGATTGAGTAGGGTGATCACATCGTCGCTGCCAGCTGGGTGAACGATGGCGGCTGCCCGCTCGATGCCGATCTGGGGTGCGGCGATGCCCATTCCTTTGCCGAAGGTGTGTGCCTTGGCGACGCGTTGGGCTGCTGAGTGCAGCTCGGAGATGACGCGTCGAGCGTCTTCGGCGTCAGCCGGCAAGGTGAAGGGACGAGCCGGCCGCCGCAGAACTACGTCACCGTCTTGCACGATGCCAAGCTCTTTCATGGTGGTACTTGGCTTGGGTGAGCTCGGGAGCGCCTCGTCGGACTGGTTGCGGAAGTGCCATTCCAATCGGTAACGGTCATGCAATTGGGGGTCTTCGGTCGACCACGAGTAGAGCCTGCGGTCACCGGCCTCCTGCGTTTGAATTGCGGTCGAGAACGGCATCGACTCAGCTGACATCGAGGTGTGTAGGCCCCACACAGCCGGATCAAGCTCGACCGGAAAGTCCAGTCTTACGGACAGGTGCTTGGTCGGGAGGCGGACGGCACGGCGAAACCAATTCCCCCACTTATCATCCCGGACGGTGTAGGTGTATTCAATCCAGGTGCTTTCGTCGGGATAGAGAGGGAAATGACCACTGTAGTTAGCAAAGAGTAGCCAGACTTCTTTGAACGCATCGCGGTCGTGCTGGACGCTCCACTGCATTGGCTCCGCGCGGCCGTTGCCAGCCCAAGCATGAAGATCAATTTCAGTCCAGGTTAGCGGATTATTACGGTAGAGCTCATTCGACCGTTCAGGATCGCCAGGATAACGATCGACAGAGATTCGAATCAAGTACCGTGTGATCGGTTGATCACCATTATTGACCAGTCGGCGCCGCTGGATAAGCCGGTAGGTGTCACCATCATAGGACAGCTCGGCATGGTCATGGTCAACCAGTAACCCTCCGGTTGGCTCCACGGTCACAGGGATGGTACTCGGTTCTAGCTTGGTGTCGGCGGACATGCGGACGGCTTCCTCTTCCCGCCATGCGCGTTGCAACGCACCACCGGTATTGAGTGCATTATCTGCCGTCTTGACGAATTCACGTGACGCGTGTTCGTTGCCGCTTTCAACTTTGGACACGTACGAGCGGCTGTAGCCCATCACCTTAGCCAAGGCCGCGCGAGACAATCCGCTGAGGTCACGCCAGCGGCGGAACTCGGCAACGAACACGTCCTGCCCTGCCGGGACGTCTGAACCACCCTGAACGTCGGGCATGTTCTCCTGCTGACTGTGAGTGTGCGTGAGCGCGCCGTGAGCAAGTCTTCAACCTACCCGCACGCCCCCGCCGAGTGGTCTGCTTCGTCCTGATCGTCTCACAACCGAGGAGGAGCAGGAATGGTGACCAGACGTACTCGTACCAGCGCAGCTCCCGGCGGAACAGACACGCGACGGATGATACTCGGTGAGCAACCCCGCCGCCGTCGAGCGGGTCCTCGTGATGCTGACGAGCGCACCCGCTGGGCGCATAACGTCACCAAGGAAGTCGCCGCCGCTGGTCATGCCGACGCTGGACCCCTACGAAGCCGGCTGCGGTGCTGTGGCGGTGGCCGCCAGCCTCACCTTGTGCCGCACAGAGTTGAGAAGGGCGTTTAATGCATCCCGACGAGGAAAGTTATCGCGGAACCTTGCAGGCAAGAAACGTCGACGGCGAACCGCACACGGTGATCGTCATGCGTAGGGGACTCGGCAAAAATGCGCGGGTGTGGCTCACCCTGAATGGGGCATGGAGAACCACACTGCGCATGACCGATGCGGAAGCGGCACGGCTCATCGAGTTGCTCACCGAAGCCCAAAGTGCAGGGCGATGACCGACCTTTCGGGTCGGTCGAAGGCCCTGCTGCGCGAGCAGCACCTCGCCGACGAACCGGGCGGCGTCGTAGGCGAGGACGAACGCCGACTCGGGGTCATCGGAAACGAGCGCCTCTGCGGTGCCCAGTCGGCGCTGCGCCTTCTCCAGCCACGGCGTCCCATCGGCGCGAGCGCCGTGGACCGACGCCTAGCGCCCACCAATCGGTCGTGACGACCGTCGGGTTGATCGGTCGTCCCAGTCAATACTGAGAGCGGTTCGCAGCAGCGTAGTGCGGCCCCCGGTCCAGCCCCGCGTCGGTCACCATGATCAAGACGTCGATATCCGCCGGTTCCGCACCCGCGACCCCTCCTGGATTGAGCAGCATGACCGTCAGCACGCCCGCTTGCGTGCGAGAACGCAGGATGCAACTGCCCTGTAACCGGGTCTCAGGTTCAAGTTGTAGGATGCATCCTCGTGGGACATCACAGGTAGCGTCGTTGTCCGGACAGTGACATCAGCATGACCACCACACGATCATGAAACCAAGTCCGGGCAGGACGACGACGACACACCGGACCACCATAAACAACCCTACGACCGGATTAGCCAGCAGGGTCACGATCTCCTTCAAACAAGTGTACTCGGCGTAGGTGAGCTTGACCTCAGGCAATCGTAGCATTTAATCTTGGCGAGACCTTGCTTGACCGCTTCGAGTGCACGAGGGATCTCCTCTCGACAGAAAGCTGTGAAGTACGCGGCGATCGCGGACTGGGCCACCCGGAGGGCGTACCCGGTCAAGTTCATGTGCGACCAGCTCGAGGTTGTCCGCCAAGGCTGCTACCGGTGGCTGACCGAGGGGCCGGCCCTGCGAGCGTGAGCGTACCGACGCCAAGCTCCGCGACCAGGCCGGTTCCTCGTTGTCGGA
>JALYQB010000098.1 GCA_030856045.1 Actinomycetota bacterium | reverse complement strand
TCCGCTTCTGCCCGTCGCCGACCGGCACCCCCCACGTGGGCCTCATCCGCACCGCGCTGTTCAACTGGGCCTTCGCGCGCCATCACGGTGGGTCACTGGTGTTCCGCATCGAGGACACCGATGCCGCGCGCGACAGCGAGGAGTCCTACGCCGCGCTGCTCGACGCGCTGCGGTGGCTCGGCCTGGACTGGGACGAGGGCCCGGAGGTCGGCGGTCCCCACGGCCCCTACCGCCAGAGCGAGCGAGCGGACATCTACGCCGACGTCGTGCGTCGGCTGTTCGAGGCCGGCGAGGCGTACGAGTCCTTCTCCACCCCCGAGGAGGTGGAGGCCCGGCACCGCGCCGCCGGCCGCGACCCCAAGCTCGGCTACGACGGTGCGGACCGTGACCTGACCGCCGAGCGGATCGCCGAGCTCCGCGCCGAGGGCCGCGTGCCCGTGCTGCGGCTGCGGATGCCGGACGGTGCCCTGACCTGGACCGACCTCGTCCGCGGCGAGATCACCTTCGGCGCCGGCAGCGTCGGGGACCCGGTGCTCGTGCGGGGCAACGGCCGGCCGCTCTACACCCTGACCAACCCGGTCGACGACGCGCTGATGCGCATCACGCATGTCCTGCGGGGGGAGGACCTCCTGTCGTCCACGCCGCGGCAGCTGGGGCTCTACGCCGCGCTGGCGCGCATCGGCGTCGCAGCGGGAGCGCCGGAGTTCGGGCACCTCCCGTTCGTCATGGGAGAGGGCAACCGCAAGCTCTCCAAGCGGGACCCCGAGTCGAACCTGTTCGTCCATCGCGACCGCGGCTTCCTGCCCGAGGGGTTGCTCAACTACCTCGCCCTCCTCGGCTGGGCGATCGCCGAGGACCGTGACGTGTTCAGCCCCGCGGAGCTGGTGGAGGCGTTCGACCTGTCCCGCGTCAGCGCCAACCCCGCCCGGTTCGACCTTCGCAAGGCCGAGGCGATCAACGCGACCCACCTGCGAGCCCTCTCGACGGAGGAGTTCGTGGTGCGCGCGGCGCCGTTCCTCGCCGGCGCGGGCCTGATCGACGCGCCGTCGACCGACGCGCAGCTCGCCGCACTGCGCGAGATCGCCCCGCTGGTGCAGGAGCGCTGCGTGGTGCTCTCCGACGCGGTGGGCATGCTGCGGTTCCTCTTCACCGACGAGGAGTCGTTCACCGTCGAGGAGGAGTCCGCAGCCAAGGTGCTCGGTGCGGACGCCCGTCCGGTGCTCCACGCCGCCATCGAGTCGCTGGAGGCGCTTCCCGCGTGGACCGCCGCGGACGTCGAGGGTGCTCTGAAGACCGCGCTGGTGGACGGGTTGGGGCGCAAGCCGCGCACGGCGTTCGCCCCGGTGCGGGTGGCCGTCACCGGTCGTACGGTCTCGCCGCCGCTGTACGAATCGATGGAGCTGCTGGGCCGCGAGCGGGCGCTGCGGCGGGTGCGCGCCGCGCTCGACCGGACCGCCACGGCAGAGTGACGAGTCCCCCGAACCACCCGCCGCAACCACCCTGTCGGCAGAGTCGGGGCGTCCCGGTTCGCTCTAGCCTAGGTTGAGTGACCGTTGCGACCACCTCGCCCTGCCCTGTCGCTTCGAGTCACCCGATGCGGAGCACGGCGATATCGGCGGTCTGCCTGGACATCGACGACACCCTCGTCGACTACGGCGCCTCGATGCGCGCTGGATTGCGTGAGATGCTCGGCGCGGACGACGCCTGGTCCGATTGGTGCGTGACCACCGAACGGCACTACTGTCGGTTCACCGCGGGTGAGATCGATTACGACACCATGCGCAGGCAGCGCACGAAGGACTTCTTCGCCGCGCGGGGTGAATTCCTCGACGACGTCGAGGTGTGGACGCGGGAAGAGCGCCGGATGGCGGCGATGCGCCGCGCGTGGCGGCTGTTCGATGACGCGTTGCCGTGTCTGCGCAGGCTTCGCGCCGATGGCCTGCTCCTCGCCGCCGTCACCAACGCCGCGAGCCGCCACCAGCGGTCGAAGCTGCGTGCGCTCGGGCTGGACGCCGTCTTCGACACGGTTGTGATCTCCGCGGAGGTGGGAGCGGCGAAGCCCGATCCCGTGATCTTCCACACGGCCTGCGGGGCACTCGGCGTGAGCCCGGAGCGCACCGTGCACGTGGGGGACCGGTTGGACCTCGATGCGCAGGGAGCGCTGGCTGCGGGCCTGCACCCGGTGTGGCTCGACCGCTCGCAGCACGCGGGAGTCGCCGATGACGGCGGCATCACGGTGATCTCCCGGTTGTCCGAACTACCCGGTGCGGTGGCCCGGATCGGCGGCATCCCGGTGCAGGGTCGGCCGGGGGGCGGTGGAGCGTGCAGGCGCGCATCGGATAGCATCTGAGCCCGGCACCGGTCGCGGCCGCGCGCCGGTCCCGCCTCGATCGCAGCGTCGATCAGCGGATCGGACGGGTCAGGACCTGCAGTGGGGTATGGTGTAATTGGCAGCACGGCTGATTCTGGTTCAGTTAGTCTAGGTTCGAGTCCTGGTACCCCAGCGGACGCGATCGAATCGTGTTCTCGGCCCCGTCGTCTAGCGGCCCAGGACGCCGCCCTCTCAAGGCGGTAGCGCGGGTTCAAATCCCGTCGGGGCTACACCGGTGAGATCCCCCGATCCGACTCCGGATCGGGGGATCTGCCGTTTCGTCAGATGCGGTTCTGCAGCGCTTCCGCGGCGGCGAGGAGATCAGCCGCCCAGCGCACTCCCGGGCGACGGCCGATACGGTCGACGGGACCGGAGACGGAGACGGCGGCGATCACGCTGCCCGCCGCGTCCCGGACCGGTGCCGACACGCTCGCCACGCCCGACTCGCGCTCGGCGAGGCTCTGCGCCCACCCGCGCCTGCGGACCTCCACCAGCACGCGCTCGGAGAACACCGCGTCTGCCAGCACAGTGCGCTGGGTCGCGGGATCGGCCCACGCGGCGAGCACCTTGGCCCCCGATCCCGCCGTCATGGGCAGTCGGGTACCCACGGGGACGGTGTCGCGCAGGCCGCTCGGCGGCTCGGCGGAGGCAACGCAGCGGCGCTGCATGCCGTCGCGGCGGTAGAGCTGCACACTCTCGCCGGTGATGTCGCGCAGCCGGGGCAGCACCGCAGCGGCCGCGTCGAGGAGCGGGTCGAGGGCCCCGTTGCCGAGCTCGCCCAGCGCGGGCCCGGGGCGCCAGCGCCCGTCGGACCCGCGGCGCAGCAACCGATGGACCTCCAGCCCGACGGCCAGTCGGTGCGCGGTCGCCCGCGGCAGTCCCGTCCGGGAGCACAGCTCGGCGAGTCCGCATGGGTCCTCGGCGACCGCCCGCAGTACCGTCACCGCCTTGTCCAGGACGCCGATGCCGCTATGCTGTCCCACGAGACGATACTAACTTCCCGAAATATGAGAAGTCCAGCTCATCCGGCGCCCGTGGCCGGTGAGAGGACCGACGGGAGACACCGATGGGCCGTACCCTCGCGGAGAAGGTCTGGGCCTCGCACGTGGTGCGGGCCGGAGACGGTCACGAGCCGGACCTGCTCTACATCGACCTGCACCTCGTGCACGAGGTCACCAGTCCGCAGGCCTTCGAGGGCCTCCGGCTCGCCGGGCGCCCCGTGCGCCGCCCGGACCTCACCATCGCCACCGAGGATCACAACGTCCCGACCGAGGACATCCATCTGCCGATCGCGGATGAGGTGTCCCGCACGCAGGTGGACACGCTGCGCCGCAACTGCGCCGAGTTCGGGGTGCGGCTGCACCCGATGGGCGATGTCGAGCAGGGCATCGTGCACGTCGTCGGACCGCAGCTCGGCCTGACCCAGCCCGGCCTGACGGTCGTGTGCGGGGACAGCCACACCTCCACGCACGGCGCCTTCGGGGCCCTGGCGTTCGGGATCGGCACGTCCGAGGTCGAGCACGTGCTGGCGACGCAGACGCTGCCACTCCGGCCATCGCAGACGATGGCGGTCACCGTCGACTCGGTGACGGGCGAGCTGCCGGCCGGGGTCACCAGCAAGGACATCATCCTCGCGGTGATCGCGAAGATCGGGACCGGTGGCGGCCAGGGTTACGTGCTCGAGTACCGCGGCAGCGCGATCGAGTCGCTGTCGATGGAGAGCCGCATGACGATCTGCAACATGTCGATCGAGGCGGGTGCCCGCGCCGGGATGATCGCCCCGGACGACACGACCCTCGAGTACCTGCGCGGCCGCCCGCACGCGCCGCAGGGAGCCGACTGGGACGCGGCGGTCGAGAGCTGGCGCTCACTGCGCACCGACGACGACGCGATGTTCGACGCCGAGGTGCACATCGACGCCGACGAGCTGACGCCGTACGTCACCTGGGGGACCAATCCGAGTCAGGGGCTGCCGCTGTCGGAGCGCGTGCCGGACCCGGCGCAGCTCACCGACGAGGGCGAGCGCACCGCAGCCGAGAAGGCGTTGGCGTACATGGACCTGCAGGCGGGCACACCGCTGCGCGACATCGCCGTGGACACGGTGTTCCTCGGGTCGTGCACGAACGGCCGGATCGAGGACCTCCGTGCGGCCGCTGAGGTGCTGCGTGGCCGGACCATCCGCAAGGGTCTCCGGATGCTCGTCGTGCCGGGGTCCATGCGGGTGCGCGCCCAGGCCGAGTCCGAGGGTCTGCACGAGGTCTTCACCGCCGCGGGCGCGCAGTGGCGGCAGGCGGGCTGCTCGATGTGCCTCGGCATGAACCCGGACCAGCTGGCGCCGGGAGAGCGTGCCGCCTCGACGTCGAACCGCAACTTCGAGGGGCGCCAGGGCAAGGGGGGGCGCACCCACCTGGTGTCGCCGCTGGTGGCCGCTGCGACAGCGGTCCGCGGCACCCTCTCCGCACCCGCCGACCTGGACTGAGGCCTGCTCGCAGGGCCGAAGCATCAGCACTGGAGGCCGCCATGAAATCGTTCACCCGCCACACCGGCATCGGCGTCCCGCTGCGACGATCCAACGTGGACACCGATCAGATCATCCCGGCGGTGTACCTCAAGCGGGTCAGCCGCACCGGCTTCGCCGACGGCCTGTTCGCCGCGTGGCGCGACCAGGACGACTTCGTGTTGAACTCCGAGCCGT
>JALYQB010000088.1 GCA_030856045.1 Actinomycetota bacterium | reverse complement strand
GGTCCGGGGGGCTCCGGCTGGACCTGCTGAGGCGCCACCGGCGCCGGCGCCGAGGACTCCGAGGCAGGAGCCCCCGGCTCCGGCGGCGCCACCGCGCCCGGGTCCCGTCCCGGCGGGGACGTTGCCGGCGCAGGAGTCGCCCCGACCGGCCCCCCGATCACCTGCCGGAAGTACAGCTTGGCGGTCTGTCCGAGAGCGCGGGCCTGCTCGCTGTTCTCGCCGGGCACCGTGATGATCAGGTTGGTGCCGTCCTGCACCACCTCGGCACCGGAGACCCCGAGCCCGTTGACCCGCTGCTCGATGATCTGGCGCGCCTGGTCGAGCTGCTCGCGGGTCGGGTCGGTGCCGTCCGGCGTCCGGGCGGTGAGCGTGACCCGGGTGCCGCCCTGCAGGTCGATGCCGAGCTTGGGTGACGGGTCGCCGCCCCCGGTGAAGAACACCAGGGAGTAGAGGACGGCGACGACACCGACGAACGCCGCCAGGTATCGCCACGGGCGGATCTGCCCGGCCGGTGGTGCCACGATGGGTGGTTCTCCTCACTGCGCGCGGGTGACCCCTGACCCGCGTCGTCTGCGGACGGCCACTCTGCCACCCGCCCGGCGGCGCCGGGATCCGGGTGCGGCCGCTGCCGCCCACAGCGGCCGGTCAGCCCCGGTCGGTCCGGGCGGAGTCGGCGTCAGCGGTGTCGACGGCGACCTCGGTGACCGCGTCCGGGTCCACCAGACGCTCGCGTATCGCGACGCGGACCCATGTGGTGCGGACCCCGGGAGCGATCTCCAGGTCGACCGTCTCGTCGCCGAGGTCGAGGATGGTGGCCTGCACGCCCGAGGTCGTCAGGACGCGCTCACCCACGACGAGCGAGCTCTGCAGCTCCTGCGCCTCGCGGATCGCCTTCTTCTGGCGGCGGGCGCCCAGGAACAGCGGCAGCGCCAGCACCATGAGGAACAACAGCAGTAACAAGGACTCCATCATTCTCCTTCTCCCCCTACGGGGGTTCTCCACCGAGTCTGCCACTGCGCCGCGGCGGCCCGGTCAGGCGTCGAAGAGCGTCGGTGCGGTCGCTGCTCCCGCGGGCGCGTCGGGCGGGGGCTCCAGCCGCAGGTGACGCCACGCGGCGCCGGTGGCGACCCGGCCCCGTGGCGTCCGGGCGAGCATCCCGGCTCGTACGAGGAACGGCTCGCACACCTCCTCGACCGTCGCCGGCTCCTCGCCCACCGCGACCGCGAGCGTGGCGACACCGACCGGGCCACCCCCGAACGTGCGCACGAGTGCGGCGAGCACCGCGCGGTCGAGGCGGTCCAGTCCCAGCTCGTCGACGTCGTACACCGCGAGCCCCGCCTTCGCCACGTCCAGCGTGACGGCACCGTCGGCCCGGACCTCGGCGTAGTCGCGCACCCGGCGCAGCAGCCGGTTCGCGATGCGGGGGGTCCCGCGGGAGCGGCCCGCGATCTCGGCCGCACCGTCGGGCCGAAGGTCCACCCCGAGGATGCCCGCGGAGCGGCGCAGCACCAGCTCCAGCTCCCCGGCCTCGTAGAACTCCATGTGCGCGGTGAACCCGAAGCGGTCGCGCAGCGGGCTGGTGAGCGCGCCGGCTCGCGTGGTGGCCCCGACCAGCGTGAACGGGGCGATCTCGAGCGGGATCGAGGTGGCGCCCGGCCCTTTGCCGACGATGACGTCGACGCGGAAGTCCTCCATCGCGAGGTAGAGCATCTCCTCCGCGGGGCGGGCGATGCGGTGGATCTCGTCGATGAACAGCACGTCGCCCTCGACGAGGTTCGACAGCATCGCGGCGAGGTCCCCCGCGCGTTCGAGGGCCGGCCCGGAGGTCACCCGGAGTGCCGCTCCCAGCTCCGCTGCGATGATCATGGCGAGGCTCGTCTTGCCCAGGCCGGGCGGGCCCGACAGCAGCACGTGGTCCGGTGCCGCGCCGCGGCGCCGCGCGCCTTCGAGCACCAGGTCGAGCTGCTCGCGCACCCTCGCCTGCCCGATGAACTCCGCGAGTCGCCGCGGGCGCAGCGTCGCCTCCACCTCGAGCTCGCTCGGGTCGACCCTGGCCGAGAGCGGGTCCTCGTCGGTCACCGCGCGCGGCTCAACCGGGTGAGGGCGCTGCGCAGCACGTCAGCCGTCTCCGACGCCGTCTCCGAATCGGCCAGCACGGCCTCGACGGCTTGCTCCGCCTGCCGGGCGGCGAACCCGAGCCCGACCAGCGCCTCGACGACCTGACCACGGACGGCACCGCCGCCGGACGGCGCACGGGAGCCTGCGGCGGTGATCGCGCCGACCCTGTCCCGCAGCTCGACGACGAGCCGCTCGGCGCCCTTGCGGCCGATCCCGGGCACCGTGGTGAGGACAGCGAGGTTGCCGTCACCCAGCGCGCTGCGCAGCACCGCGGGGTCGAGAACGGCGAGGGTGGCGAGCGCGAGCCGGGGCCCGACCCCGGACACCGTCTGCAGCAGCCCGAACAGCTCGCGCGACTCGGTGTCGGCGAACCCGTACAGCGTGAGGGAGTCCTCGCGGACCACCAGGGCGGTCGCGAGCCGCGTCTCCTCGCCGCGGCGCAGCGTCGCGAGGGTGGCCGGCACGGCGTGCACCGCGAGGCCCACCCCGCCGACCTCCACGACGGCGTGGTCCAGGCCGACGGACAGCACCTCCCCGCGGACCGACGAGATCACCGGCGTCCTCCCGCCTCGCGGGCGGCGGCGGCGAGCCGCGCCCGGTGCGCACGGGCCAGCCGGTCGCTCTGCGCCGCCGCCTCGGCCATCCTCGCCTGCATCGGGGCCCGCCACAGGTGGCACACGGCCAGCGCGAGCGCGTCCGCGGCGTCGGCCGGGCGGGGCGTGGCGGTGAGCGCGAGCAGCCGCGTCACCATCGTCGTCACCTGCTCCTTGCCCGCCCGGCCCGATCCGGTGACCGCTGCCTTGACCTCGCTCGGGGTGTGGAAGGCCACCGGCAGTCCGTGCCGGGTGGCGAGCAGCGCGACGACGCCGCCGACCTGCGCCGTGCCCATCGCGGAACGGACGTTGTGCTGGCTGAACACCCGCTCGACGGCGACGACGTCTGGCGCGAGCTCCGCGATCCAGCGCTCGACCGCGTCGGCGACGGCGACCAACCGCGGGCCCAGTTCGAGGTCCGCGGGGGTACGGACGACGTCCACGGCCACGCAGCTCACCGCGCGACCAGGCCCGCCGTCGACGACGCCGAGCCCGCAGCGCGTCAGACCGGGGTCCACGCCGAGCACCCGCACCGGCATCCTCCCTCCACGACGAACAGGCGTTCGAGCCGGGAGGTTACCGGGGGGCGCCCGCGACCCGGGGCGCGACGCGCGGTTTGCCCGGCCCGATCGCGGGGAACAGCCGGGTCCGTGAAGCTCCTGCGCCTGCCCGGCGTCTACGGTCCGCAGCTGGACACCCGGATGATCATCGACGTGGTGCACCGCGAACCGGGTCTGCGCGGCGGTCGGGTCCTGGACCTGTGCACCGGGACCGGTGCGATCGCGCTCGCGGCGGCCGCGGCGGGGGCGGGGCGGGTGACCGCGGTGGACGTGGCGCGTCGTGCCGTGCTCACCACGTGGCTCAACGCCCGCGCACAGCGGCTGCGCGTCACGCTGCGCCGCGGCGACCTGGTGGCCCCGGTCGCGGGCGAGCTCTTCGACCTCGTGCTGTCGAACCCGCCGTTCGTGCCCACCGATGCCGCTGGACTCCCGCAGCGGGGTCCGGCGCGGGGCTGGGACGCGGGCGCGGACGGCCGGGCGCTGCTGGACCGCATCTGCACCGAGGCGCCGTCGGTCCTGGCGCCGGGCGGCGTGCTGCTGCTCGTGCACTCCGGGGTGTGCTCGGTGACCACGACGGTCGCGGCGCTGGAGCGCGCCGGCCTCGCGGCGGACGTCGTGGCGCGGCGCACCCAGCCGTTCGGACCGCTGCTCACCGCGCGGGCCGACCTGCTCGAGTCGCGCGGCCTCATCCCCCGCGGACAGCGGCAGGAGGAGATGGTGGTCGTGCGCGCGACGCGGGTGGCGTCGGCTCAGCCGACCTCGGCCATGACCTCGTCGGTGACGTCGAAGTTGGCGTAGACGTTCTGCACGTCGTCGCAGTCCTCGAGCGCGTCGATCAGCTTGAAGACCTTGCGCGCGGCGTCGGCGTCGAGCTGGGTGCTCGCCGAGGGCAGGAAACCGGCCTCGGCGGAGTCGTAGTCGATGCCGGCCTGCTGCAGCGCGGTGCGGACCGCGACCAGGTCGGTCGCCTCCGAAACCACCTCGAAGGAGTCGCCGAGGTCGTTGACCTCCTCGGCGCCTGCATCGAGCACCGCGCCGAGCACGGTGTCCTCGGAGACGTCCTGGTCCTTGCCCAGCAGGACGACGCCCTTGCGGCTGAACAGGAACGACACCGAGCCGGCGTCGGCCATCGAGCCGCCGTTGCGGGTCATCGCGGTGCGGACCTCGCCCGCCGCGCGGTTGCGGTTGTCTGTCAGGCACTCGACGAGGATCGCCACGCCGCCGGGGCCGTAGCCCTCATACATGATCGTCTGATACTCGGCGGCGTCCGCGTCGGCGCCCGACCCTCGCTTCACCGCACGGTCGATGTTCTCGCCCGGCACCGAGCTCTTCTTCGCCTTCTGGATGGCGTCGTACAGCGTCGGGTTGCCGTCGGGGTCACCGCCGCCGATGCGGGCCGCCACCTCGATGTTCTTGATCAGCTTGGCGAACATCTTGCCGCGCTTGGCGTCGACCACGGCCTTCTTGTGCTTGGTGGTCGCCCATTTGGAGTGGCCGCTCATGGCTGTCGTGCTCCTCGTCCCGCCGGCTCTGCTTCGCTTGGAGTGCGCGTCCTGGGCGACAGCCGCGCGGACCGTCTCGCAGAACAGCTGGTGCACGCGCCGGTCGCCGGTCAGCTCGGGGTGGAACGCGGTCGCCAGGACGCGACCCTGCCGCACCGCGACGATCCTACCGGCGGCCGCTCCCGCCGCGGGCACGTCGGGCACCCGCGCGAGCACCTCGACGTCGGGCCCGGTCTCCTCGACCCACGGGGCGCGGATGAACACCGCGCGCACCGACCCGCCCTCGATGCCCGCCACGTCGAGGTCGGCCTCGAACGAGTCGACCTGACGGCCGAAGGCGTTGCGGCGCACCACCGCGTCGAGCCCGCCCAGCTGCTGCTGGTCGGGTCTCCCGTCCAGCACGGTGCGACCCAGCAGGATCATTCCCGCGCACGACCCGTAGGCGGGCATGCCACCGCGGAGCCGGTCGCGCAGCGGCTCGAGGAGATCGAAGCTCACGAGCAGCCGGCTGATCGTCGTGGACTCCCCACCGGGGATCACGAGTGCGTCGACCTCGGCGAGCTCCTCGGGGCGGCGGACGGACCTGCTCCGCAGCCCGCACTCCGCAAGCGCCCGCTCGTGCTCACGGACGTCCCCCTGCAGGGCCAGCACGCCGACGACGGGAACGGTCACGAGTGCCGAGGTTAGGCCAGGTCCGCGGATCGGGGCGCGGAAGTGGCCACCCGTGCCACATCCGCGCCC
>JALYQB010000084.1 GCA_030856045.1 Actinomycetota bacterium | reverse complement strand
CCGACCCGGAGGCCGACCATCCCGAGCACTCCGCGGCGGAGTCCCGGCTCTGCGGGGTGGCCGCATGACCTGCACAGCACGGAGCTCGATGGCGTCGTGATCGGAGTCGTCGGCCGGCCGCCGGTTGAGCACTCCCCTTCATGGGCGCCCGGCGACCGGTCGGCTTTTACGAGGGAGGACGGGACGGTGACGGCGGGGCCGCAGGTCGACTTCGATGACCTGTACTCGACGGTGTACGCGGTCCTCGATGACGCCAAGACCCGCCACCGGGTCGTGAAGCTCTACAAGGGCAGCCACGGGTCCGCGGACCCTCATTCGACGGTGCTCGACTTCGGGGCCTACTTCGCCGCCCAGCGCCGCGGCGTGCTCGGGTTCGCCTGCCAGGCCGTTCGATCATCGGCAGAACGCTTCACGGTGGACGATCTGGACGAGTTCGACCGGCGCCACACGCCCCGGGTGTCGACCCGCGCCGCGTTCGATCTGCTCGCGGCCGGTGCAGCCCGACCGGGAGAGTCACGCGACGACTACCTGACCTACGTCGCGACCAGGGTGCACCGGCTCGGCGCCTACCGCGGCGGGTCGTCCGGCTTCGAGGACGAGTCACGTGCCCTGGCCGCGGCGTGCTTCGGGCAGTCCGGCGTTCCCACCACCCCGGATGAGGTCAGCGTCTTCTGCGGTGGGTTCAAGGGTGCGCTGCTGTGCGCCTGCGCCGCGGTCATGGCGCTGCGCCGCGGAGACGAGCTGCGCCGCACGGGCGGGGTGGTGCTGGCCCCGGTGGGCTACTACCAGAGCCTGCGACTGATCCCGCCGATCTTCACCGGTGAGGTGGAGGTCGCCGAGGAGTTGGACGGCCCGGCCGTCGCCGCATGGCTGTCACGCACCGCGCACCGGGCGGGTCGCATCGTGTACGTGCCGCTGGTGAACAACAGCGACGGCCGGGTGCTGTCGCGCCCGCGTGCCCACGCGATCGCGGCGGCCGTGCTGGAGCACAACCGGCGGGCGCCTAGCAACCCGGTCTGGATGGTGGGCGACGACGTCTACGCCGGCTCCTACCTCGCCACCGGCCTCACCCCCCAACCCATCGGAGGGGTGCGCGGTGGCGACGTCGGCGACGCCGGCCTGGGTGCGATGAGCGACTGGACGGTGAGCATCACGACCAGCTCGAAAACCGTGGCGCTGCCCACGGCACGGGTTGCGTTCGCGACCACTACGAGTGCGGTGATGCGCGCGGCCCTGGCCCACTACCGCACCGTGTTCAGTTTCGGACGCGTCCCGCAGACCGGCGAGCTGACCGCCACCGCGGCGCTGTGCCTGACACCGCAGAGCTGGATCGACGCGTGGAACGCGGAGTACCGCCACCGCCTCGTGGCCGTCGCCGACTCGCTGGACGCGATCAACCGGGAGTTGGGCTACGAGCTGTACCGGATCGAGCAACCCGAGGGGGGCTGGTACTTCGTTCTGCGGATCCGGCGCCGCTACCTGCCTCGCCTGGTGGCGAGCGGCGTCCACGCGAGCGCGCTGCTGCTCAACTATGCGCCCGACGACCGCGACTCCGGGGTGGGGATGCTGCCCGGTGAGCTGTTCGGCTACGACCTCGACGGGACCGACGAGTGGTTGACGCTGCGCGGCACCCTCGCCGTCGAGCCCGAAGAGCTTCGCCGGTTCGCCGCGCGGCTACGGAACGTCGCGATGCTGCTCCGCGGGCCGGATGGGGCCGGCGTCGCCCGCCGCGCCCTGGCCAGAGCGAATGCCGTCACCGACCTCGACCGCATCGTGTCCCGACGACGTTACTGACCTCGGCGTGGCACCCCGGAGTTGTCGGCCCACCCCGCTACGGTCCTGCACTCCAACCACCTGTCCTAGCCGCCGATCCGCCCGAGAGGGAATCCGAGCCGATGAGCGCCCCCACCCCCGCCACCCGCCGCCGGATGCCGCGCCACCGCAGCGGCACCACCACGTCGTTCGAGGTCGGCGGCGCCGAGTTCTACCTGACGGCCAACCCGTTCGATGACGGCAGCTTGGGCGAGGTGTTCATCAAGTTCGGCAAGCAGGGCAGCACCCTCGGCGGCCTGCTGGACGCGGTGTCGATCAGCGTGTCGCTGGGCTTGCAGTCCGGCATCCCCCTGGAGACCTACGCAAGCAAGTACATCGACATGCGCTTCGAGCCGATGGGCTACACCGACGACACCGTGATCCCCACCGTGACCTCGGTGCTCGACTACGTGTTCCGGCGCCTGGCGCTGGACTTCCTCGACTCGGCCGTCTGCGCAGGCTTGGGTGTCTTGTCCCTTGACGTCGAGGCGCGCGAACTGGAACTGGAACTGGCGCCGTCGTCGGCTGATGCCTGATGTCCGCTACCGACCGGAGGCCGACCATCCCAGCACTCTGCATCGGAGTCCCGGCTTTGCGGTGTGGCCGCATGTCCTGCACAGCACAGAGCCCGGGCCCACCCGGTGGCGGTCGGCTCATCGGGCTTGCCGGTTGCCCACCTCGATGACCAGGACGAGCAGCACGTCGTCCTGGATGGTGTAGATGACCCGGTAGTCGCCCGCCCGGATGCGCCAGTCACCGTGGCGCCCCGTCAGCATGGTCGCTCCCGGCGGCGGGGGTCGTCGGCCAAGCGCTCGATGTGGACCAGGACTCGCCGCCGATCCACCTTGTCGATCTTGCCGCGCGCCTTGCGAGCATACGGGTCAAACCGGATCTCGTACCGATCCGTCTTCGTCAAGGACGGTGGTCTTCCAGCTCAGCGATCACCTGGTCCCAGGGCACCGTGGCCTCGGGATGCGTGCGCAGACGCTCGTGCGCCTCGGCGGCCTTCGGGCCCAGTAGTCGTCCTCGATCTGCTCGTGGTGCCCGGCGACGTCGGCCGGCATGAGCGCGGCGACCCGCCTGCCGCGCCGGGTCAAGTAGACGAACTCACCATCGGCGACAGCATCGATCAAATCCGCCATCCGGTTGCGTGCCTCGGTGGCCGGTAATCTCGCGCGTTCCGGACGGGTCCACGGCCCGGCGGTTGTTCGCTGCGGGGTTGGATGCTCGATGCCGCAGATCGACCGGATGCAGCGCGCGCTGACCGCTGCCGCTGAGGAGCTCGCGGCCGCGGTCGGCCGGCTCGCCGGGCGCCCATCGGTTGGGCCGGCGAGTACAGCCTGCTGGTGCTGCCACGGACGACCTCGCCGCCGCCTCCGCCGCCGACGAGGCCGGGGTGAGCGCCCTGGTCGACGTCGCCGCCACCACTGTCCGGGAGCGCCTCACCACAGCGCACACCCAGCGGCGCGCCGACCGCGAGATCGTGCAGGCCGAGCGGAACACCGTGGCGGCCGAGCGGGACGCCGTGGCGACGCAGCGCGACCTGCCGCCGCCCGCGCCCTACACCCGGGTGGCGTCCGGGAGGGCAGGACCGGTGCGCCGCTGTGGCGGCTGGTGTCCTTCGCCGAGCAGGTGCCCGACGGCGATCGCGCTCGGATCGAGGCGGCGCTGGAGGCCGTCGGGTTGCTCGATGGCTGGATGTTGCCGGACGGCGCGCTTTCCGGTGTGCTCGCCGACACTTTCGCCGACGCCGCGCTGGGAATCCCGCCGCCCGGCACATCGCTTGCCGACGTGCTGGTCGTCGAGCTGGACTCCCCGGTCGCCGCGGAGCACGTGACGCGGTTGCTGGCCGCCGTCGCCCATGCCGAGGTGGCTCACGGCCCGGGTGCGCCCGACCACCCGGCCGCGATCGGTGTCGACGGCAGCTGGCGGCTCGGGGTGGCGCACGGCGCGATGACCAAGCCCGAACCCGCCTACATCGGTGACGCCGCCCGCGAATGTGCCCGGACCCGCCGGCTCGCCGAGCTGGACGAGCAGCTGGCCGGGCTCGACGATCGGCTGGCGTGGCTCGACGAGCGCAGCACCCCCGCCGGTTCGCTCCGGGAGGCGGAGCTGCGCGCGGCGCAGGCGCAGCGCTCCGCCGGGCTCGCCGCAGAGGCGACCGAGCGGACCCGTGAGCTCGACACCACTGCCCAGCAGCTCGCCGCCCGGCTGGCCGCCGTCGAGGCATCCGTCGGGGTGGAGTTCCGCGAGCTGGACGCGCAGCTGCGATTGATCACCGACCGGGTCGATGTCATCGACACCGAGCGTGAGCACCTGCGCCGGCGGGAGAACGAGCTCGGCGAGCGGATCGGTGGCCTGCGCGAGCAGAGCGAACGCGACGACGGCGACCGCACCGCTGCCGTCGCCGAACGTGACGTCGCCGCCGAGGTGCTGCGCCGGCTCGCCGCGGGCACGCTGGGCGCCGACGCGCAGCTCGACGTCGAGCTCGCCGACGGAGTCACGGCGATGCTGGCCGCGGCACGCGCCGTCGCCGAGCAGGTGCGCGACCCGTTCGAGGATCGGCACCTGCGTGCCGCGCAGGGTCGGCTGGCCGAGACCGTGCACGAGGTCCGCGAGCTGCTCGCCGGCCGCGCCGACCTGCAGACCGAGCAGAGCGATGATGCGGTGCTGCTCACCGCCACCGTCGACGGGCGCCCGGTCGGCGCCGCCGCGCTGCATCGGTTGCTCGCCGACGAGCACGCCGCGGCCTCCGAGGCACTGACCGACGAGGAACGTGACCTGTTCGACCGCACGCTCACCGGCGACACCCGCCGGCACGTCGCCGAGCGGATCCGCACCGCCGACGACCTGGTCCGCAGCATGAACCGCAAGCTGGGGCGGGTGCGCACCGCGTCCCGGGTGCGGGTGCAGCTGTCGTGGCAGGTCGATCCCGAGTTGCCGCCCGGCACCCGCGCCGCGCGCGACCTGCTGCTGCGCGACCCGGCCACCCTCACCGCCGACGAGCGCGATGCGCTGCACCGCTTCTTCCGGGAGCGCATCACCGAGGCGCGCGACGCGGGGGAGGCGGCCGGCTGGGAGGCCCAGCTCACCCAGGTCTTCGACTACACCGCCTGGCACCGGTTCCTGGTCACCGTCGACCTCGGTGACGACGGCGGGGGGCGCCAGGTCACCCGCAAGCTGCACGGCACGATGTCGGGCGGGGAGAAGGCGATCGTGCTGCACCTGCCGCTGTTCGCCGCCATCGCCGCGCACTACGAGGCCTCCCCG
>JALYQB010000082.1 GCA_030856045.1 Actinomycetota bacterium | reverse complement strand
GGTCCGGGGTGGTGGTCGGCGGCGGCCTGCTGGGCCTCGAGGCGGCGTACGCGCTGCGCACGTTGGGGCTGTCGCCGCACGTCGTGGAACTCGCGCCGCGACTGCTGCCGCTGCAGGTGGACGAGGGCGGCGGCGCGCTGCTGCGCCGCATCGTCGAGGGGCTCGGGGTCACCGTCTACTGTGGTGCGGCGACCGAGGCGGTCGAGACCGATCGCGGACGGCTGCTCGTGCGGCTCACGGGCGGTACCGAGATCGACACCGACCTCGTGGTGTTCTCGGCGGGCGTGCGGCCGCGCGATGCGCTGGCCCGCGACGCGGGGCTCTCGGTCGGCCCGCGTGGTGGCGTGCTCGTCGACAGCCGGTGCCGGACCGCCGACGAGTACGTGTGGGCCGTAGGGGAGTGCGCCGCGATCGAGGGCCGCTGCTACGGCCTGGTCGCGCCCGGCTACGCGATGGCCGAGGTGGTCGCGGACCGGCTCCTCGGCGGCTCCGCGCGGTTCCCGGGCGCGGACACCGCCACCAAGCTCAAGCTGCTGGGCGTCGACGTGGCGAGCTTCGGCGATGCGCACGCCGAGGCCGCGGGCGCGCTCGAGGTGGTGCACAACGACCCGGTGTCGGGCCGCTACGCCAAGCTGGTCGTCTCCGACGATGCGAAAACCCTGCTCGGCGGCGTGCTCGTGGGTGACGCGAGCGCCTACGGGATGCTGCGTCCCCTGGTCGGCGCGGAGCTGCCGGCCGACCCTGGCGCGCTGATCTCCCCGTCCGGTGCGGAGCTCGACGCGGCCGCACTCCCGCCGGGCGCGCAGGTCTGCTCCTGCCACGCCGTCACCGCGGGCGACATCGGGGAGGCGGTCAGCGGTGGCGCCACCGACGTCCCGGCGCTCAAGGCGTGCACCAAGGCCGGTACCGGCTGCGGGTCGTGCGTCCCGACGTTGGTGAAGCTCCTCGCTGCGCACGGCGTCGAGCAGTCGAAGGCCCTCTGCGAGCACTTCGCGCACAGCCGCGCGGAACTGTTCGAGATCGTCCACGCGACCGGGATCCGGACGTTCTCCGAGCTGGTGTCCCGGCACGGCACCGGCCGGGGCTGCGACGTGTGCAAGCCCGCCGTCGCGTCGATCCTCGCGTCGCTGGGCGCCGGACACGTCCACGACGGCGAGCAGGCGGCGCTGCAGGACACGAACGACCATTTCCTCGCCAACCTGCAGCGCAACGGGACCTACTCCGTCGTGCCGCGCATCCCCGGCGGGGAGATCCCGCCTGCGAAGCTCATCGTGATCGGCGAGGTGGCCCGCGACTTCGGGCTCTACACCAAGATCACCGGAGGGCAGCGGATCGACCTGTTCGGCGCGCGGGTGGAGCAGCTGCCTGCGATCTGGCGCCGGCTCGTCGACGCCGGGTTCGAGTCCGGACACGCCTACGGCAAGGCGCTGCGGACGGTGAAGTCCTGCGTGGGCACCGACTGGTGTCGCTACGGGGTGCAGGACTCGGTGAGCATGGCCGTGCGCCTCGAGCTGCGCTACCGCGGGCTGCGCGCCCCACACAAGATCAAGTCAGGGGTCTCGGGCTGCGCAAGAGAGTGCGCGGAGGCACGCGGGAAGGACTTCGGCGTCATCGCCACCGAGCGGGGCTGGAACCTGTACGTGGGCGGCAACGGCGGGTTCACGCCGCGACACGCCGAGCTGCTGGTGTCCGATGTGGACGACGACACGCTGATCCGCTACATCGACCGGTTCCTGATGTTCTATGTGCGTACCGCCGACCGGCTGCAGCGCACCGCGGCGTGGATCGAGGCCATGGACGGCGGGCTGGACCACCTGCGCGCAGTCGTCGTCGACGACTCGCTCGGCATCGGGGACGACCTGGAGGCCGCGATGACGGCTCACGTGGAGTCCTACACCGACGAGTGGCGTGGCGTGCTCGACGACCCGGAGAAGCTCAACCGCTTCACGTCGTTCGTCAACGCGCCCGGGGAGTCCGACCCGTCGATCGAGTTCGTCGACCGCAGAGGGCAGCCGGTACCCCTCGGCGTCCCGGAGGTGGTGACGCGATGAGGTGGACCGTGGTGTGCCCGCGCGCGGCGCTGGATCCCGAACGCGGCGTGGCGGCGCTGCTCGCCGACGGCAGCCAGGTCGCGGTGTTCGCGCTGCACGACGGGTCGCTCGCCGCGGTGGCGAACCGGGATCCGTTCTCCGGCGCGCACGTCATGTCGCGCGGCATCGTCGGGGACGCCGCGGGCGAGCCCACCGTCGCCTCGCCGATGTACAAACAGCGCTTCTCGCTGCGCACGGGGCGCTGCCTCGACGGCTCGGCCGCGGTCACCGTCCACCCGGTCCGGGTGCACGACGGGATGGTCGAGGTGGGCTCGCCCGCACGTGTTCCCGCGGAGGCGGCGTCATGACGACCGTCCTGCTCGGGGACCACGTCGCCGAGCCCCTCGCCGGGTACACCATCGGGGTCACCGCGGCGCGGCGCGCCGAGGAGCTCGGGGCGCTGCTGGAACGGCGCGGCGCACAGGTGATGCACGCGCCCGCCATCCGGATCGTGTCGTTGCCCGACGACAGCGAGCTGCTCGCCGCGACGCGTGGCCTCGTCGCCGCGCCGCCCGATGTGCTCGTCGTGACCACGGGCATCGGGTTCCGCGGCTGGCTGCAGGCGGCCGACGGGTGGGGGCTCGGCGAGGACCTCGTCGCGGCACTATGCCGTACCACGGTCCTCGCTCGCGGGCCGAAGGCGCGGGGCGCGGTCCGCGCGGGCGGGCTGATCGACGCCTGGTCGCCTGCGTCGGAGTCGTCCGCGGAAGTGCTCGACCACCTGCTGGCGGCCGGTGTCCAGGGGATGCGCGTCGCCGTGCAGCTGCACGGCGAGCCGCTGCCCGACGTCACCGAAGCGCTGACCTGCGCCGGAGCGGACGTGATCACGGTACCGGTGTACCGGTGGCTGCCACCGGAGGACCTCGGCCCGCTCGACCGGCTCACCGAGGCCGTACTCGACGGTCAGGTGAACGCGGTGAGCTTCACCAGCGCCCCGGCCGCCGCGAGCCTGCTGCGCCGAGCGGCCGAGCTGGGCGTCGACGCCGCGCTGGTCGACCGGCTGCGGCGCGACGTCCTGGCCGCGTGCGTCGGCC
>JALYQB010000792.1 GCA_030856045.1 Actinomycetota bacterium | reverse complement strand
CCCACGTTCGGGGGCCGGTGCCGGGCGAGCCTGGGTAGCGGCGGCTACAGCCCGGCCGCGGCCCGGTGGGCGCGCCGGCCTGCGTAGCCGGCGATCCGGCGCCAGCGGCGGGCCGAGGCCAGCCTGCGGGCGAGCCGGGCCTGCCGGGCGTATTGTTGGTCCTCGCGCATTCGTGCTCGTGCGAGGGCATCGTGGAACAGCATGGCGATCTCCTGCGGAATCGTGGTTCGGTGGGTGAGCAGGCTGACGTGGCTCATGCGGCGGCCTCCCGCTCGAGACGCTCGCGCTCCAGGGCGGCCTTGCTGGGCCGGCCCCGCGGGCGCTTGCGGGCCACGACGGCGCCGTGCTCGAAGATCTCTCCACCCCAGACGCCCCACGGCTCCTGACGGCTCAGCGCGCTGGCGAGGCAGGCGTGCCGGACCGGACAGGTGGCGCAGAGCTCCTTGGCACGCTCCAGCTCCGCGGGAGCCTCGGCGAACCACAGGTCGGGGTCGTGGGTGCGGCAGGGCAGTGAGGTGGTACCCCCAGCCGCGACGGCGTCCAGCAGACGGGCCAGGTCGGCTTCGCTGTCGGACTCCGGTGGCGCCCCGCTGTCGCACGGGACGGTGGCGGTCAACACGGTGTCTCCTCCTGACGAACGCATATGAGTCAGTGGAGGGAACCGGGGCCTGAGATACATGAAGGCCGCGGATCCCGATGCTGGGTCCGCGGCCTCGATGAGCCTGGAGTGGTCGCCGGCGACCTAGGGCTCAGCTGCGGACGTGAGCAGGGGGTGGGTGGTCGGGACATCGGCGCCGACGGCGGTGCACTGCCGGGCACGGTTCGCCGTCCCGAGGAGGGACTGCACCGGCTTGCGCTGCTCGACGGCGATCCACTCACCGAAGGACCCGGACATCGCGAGGTCACGGGTGCCGAAGATCATGATGCTGTCCATAGTCGACACCCCCTCCGCGTGGCGCCGGAGCCCCGAGGGCTCACGGCGATGGTCCTGGTCAGCGGCCCGCTCAAGCCGCACCGTCGAGGTTAGAACCCCCTGCCGGGAAGGCACAACTGCTTTTTCGGCAGCTGTCCTCAATCCGTGACCTCGTCGCCCCGGACGAGCGCGTCGGACGGGCATGTCGCGCAGCGGGACGGCGCGACGCCGAGGGTGCCGGTGACCGGGCCGCCGCACACCCGGCAGCGCGCGACCTGCTTCGGCTTCGCCGCGGGGATCCGAGTCGTTGGGCGGTCCTCGGGCAGCACGCCGTAGAGGAATCGGCTGCGCCGCCGATGCCGCCGCCCACCCGCCGAGCGTGACAGCGCCCACGACAGCGAGAGCCACCGCCGGGCGCGGGTCACCCCGACGTAGAGCAGCCTGCGCTCCTCCTCGACCGCGGCCTCGTTCTCCGCGTACTGGATCGGCACGGTGCCGTCGACGAGCCCGACGACGAACACGGCGTCCCACTCCAGGCCCTTGGCGGCGTGCAGCGTGGCGAGGGTCACGCCCTGCACGGCGGGCGGGTGCGCCGCCTCGGCACGGAGGTCGAGCTCGGTGACGAACCGGGCGAGGTCTGCCTCGGGGACGGTCTGGCCGAGGTCCTCGGCGAGGTCGACCAGCGCACGCAGCGACTCCCACCGCGTACGGGCCGCGCTGCCGCCCGGCGGCTCCGCGGTCAGGCCGAGGGGTCCGAGGACGGCGCGGACGTCGTCGACGAGCTCGCCACCACCGGGGGCGGTGCGCAGTGCTCGTACCGCACCCCGGACCTCTGCCCGCTGGAAGAACCGCTCCCCGCCGCGGACCTGGAACGGGATGTCGTGCGCGTCGAGCGCCTCCTCGTAGACCTCGGACTGCGCGTTGACCCGGTAGAGCACCGCGATCTCTCCCGCGGGCACGCCCTCGGCGATCAGCGCCGCGATGCGGTCGACGACGGCCTTCGCCTCAGCCGGCTCGTCGTCGTGCTCCGCGAAGTCCGGCTCCGGCCCCGGCGGCTGCTGCCCGACGAGCTCCAGCCGCGATCCCGCCGGGCGCGACCGGGCCGCGGCGATCACCCGGTTGGCCAGGGCCACCACCTGCGGCGTCGAGCGGTAGTCGCGCTGCAGCCGCACGGTCACCGCGTCGGGGAACCGGCGGGTGAAGCCCAGCAGGAACCGCGGGACGGCACCGGCGAACGAGTAGATGGTCTGGTTCACGTCGCCGACCACGGTGAGGTCGTCCCGCTCCCCCAGCCACACGTCGAGCACCCGTTGCTGCAGCGGCGTGACGTCCTGATACTCGTCGACGACGAAGCAGCGGTAGCGGTCCCGGAACTCGGCTGCGACGTCCCCGTGCTCCTCCAGCGCGGCGGCCGTGTGCAGCAGCAGGTCGTCGAAGTCGAGGGTGCGGGCCCGCGTCTTCAGCGCCTCGTAGGAGGCGTACACCTGGGCCACCTGCGCGGCGGGCAGGGGGGTATCCCGGCGGCTGTTCGCTGCGACACCCGGGTAGTCGTCGGCGGACACCAGGCTGCCCTTCGCCCACTCGATCTCGCCGGCGAGGTCCCGCAGCGTCTCCGCGGCGGTCGGGGCCCCGGTGCGCTGCGCCGCCTGGCCGACGAGGCGGAGCTTGTGCTCCAGCAGCGGCCACGGCTCGTCGCCGACCACCCGCGGCCAGAAGTACCGCAGCTGGCGCAGCGCCGCCGCGTGGAACGTCCGGGCCTGGACGCCGCTGACGCCCAGCACCCGCAGCCGGGTCCGCATCTCCCCCGCCGCGCGCGCGGTGAAGGTCACGGCGAGCACCTGCCCCGCCGACGCGTGCCCACCGCGGACCAGGTGCGCGATCCGGCGGGTGATCGTGCGGGTCTTGCCGGTGCCCGCGCCCGCCAACACGCACACCGGGCCGCGCGGCGCCACCACCGCGGCGCGCTGCTCGGGGTCCAGCCCGTCGTCTTCTGGCGCCACGACCGCCATCCTCGCAGGGGCCACCGACAGCCGGTGGAACAACCCGAGCGGGACCGGTGTTGGCACCACCCGTGAGTGAGCGCAGCGAGCGGACCATCGGGCACAGCAACGAGTTGACGATGTACACGACGGTCTGGTGCGGCTTCTGCCGGCGCCTCAAAGCGCAGCTCGACCACGCCGGGATCGGCTACCGCGAGGTCGACATCGAGCGCGATCCGGAGGCCGCCGCCTTCGTGGCGAATACCAACGGTGGCAACCAGACGGTGCCCACCGTGCGGCTGCCCGACGGCACCACCCTCACGAACCCGTCGCTCGACCAGGTCGCCAGCGCACTCGTCGGCTGAGAACAGTCAGGAGCCGGCTGCCCAGGCGGCCAGCATCCGGCGGGCGATCGACACCTCGTCGGGCAACAGCAGCGGCGCCGCACCGCCGTCGCCCACGGGCTCGTCGCCCTCGCGGCGGGCCCAGCCGCCTATGGTCAGCGCCGAGCGGAGCTCCGCGCGCGACACCCACCGGGCCTCGGCGATCTCCCCGTCGGCGGGCACGAGCGGCACGTCGATGTCCGCGACCGCGGCGAAGCCCAGCATCAGCGAGCGCGGGAACGGCCACGGCTGGCTGCCGAGGTAGTGCAGTTCGCGCACCGCGGCGCCGACCTCCTCGGCCACCTCCCGCGCCACGCACGCCTCCAGCGACTCCCCCGCCTCGACGAAACCGGCCAGCACCGAGAACCGGCCCACCGGCCACGTCGGCTGGCGGGCGAGCAGCACGTGCGTGTCGTCGATGTCGCGCACCAGGCAGATCACCGCCGGGTCCGTCCGCGGATACTCCTCCTGGCCGCATTGCACGCAGAACCGCGCCCACCCCGCCGCACGGCGCTGCGTGGGGCTGCCGTCGACCGCACAGAACCGGGCCCGCTCATGCCAGCCGAGCACCGCCACTGCGGTCGTGACGAGCCCGGCACCCGTGCTGTCCAAGTCCGCACCGCACCTGCGCAGGTCACGCCAGTGCTCTCCCTCGCGCCGGTCCGGCTCCGTGACGGAGTAGCCCCAGTACGCCGTGCCGTCCGCCTCGCCGAGCAGCACCGCGGACCGCGGCGGCTCGTCCGCGAGGTCGACGGCAGGCCGCAGCGCGAGGCTCCCGTCGTCGCGCACCGGGGTTCGGCCGGAGTCGTCGAGCAGCAGCACCCTCGCAGTGGGCCACAGCGTGATCTGGCGGGCGGTATCGGACCGCAGTGGCTCGCTGCGGTCCACTGCGGACCGTGACAGCAGGGGCGGTGCCGGCAGGTGGAACTCCTTCACGGCAGCGCGACGCCGCCCAGCGCGGCGAGCCGGGTGCCCAGTACGTCGGCGTCACCCACCAGGACACCGGTGAACCGGCTCGGCGCGAGGAACTCCGCGGCCGTGTCGGCCACCGCGTCGGACGTGACGGCCTGCAGCCGCGCGGGGTGGCTACGCAGCCATTCCCCGTCGAGGCCGAGGGCGGCGAGCGCGGTCAGGTTGCCCGCGAGCCCCGACTGCGACGAGGTCCCGATCATCAGCGTGCCCAGTGCATACTGCCGTGCGTTGTCGATCTCTTCGGCGGCCGGCGGCACGACCGCGATGCGCCCCAGCTCGTAGCGGGTCTCCAGCAGCGCCGCGGCGGTCACGTCGCTCGCGGTGTCGGCGTCCGCGAGCAGGGTGGCGCCGTGCATCGTGAACTCGAACCCGGAGTGGGCGCTGTAGGTGTAGCCCTTGGCCTCGCGGATGTTCTCCACCCAGCGCGACGAGAAGTAGCCACCGAAGATCAGGTTCGCGATCTGCAGTGCGGCGTAGCGCGGGTCGGTCCGCGGCAACGCCTGCGCGGAGAGCCGCAGCGCCGACTGCACGGCGCCGGGGCGGTGCACGAGCTGCAGGTCCCCGCCCGCCACGTCGGGCAACGGAGCGAGCTCGGTGGCCGAGCGCTCGGAGCTCCACGCCCCCAGCGCCGCGGCCACGGCGTCGATGGCCTTCGCCGGCGTCAGGTCGCCCACCAGCACCAGTACGGAGCCGCGCGGCACCACGGCCCGGTGGTGCAGCGCACGCACCGCGGCCGACGTGACGTCCGCGACCTGCTCGGCGTCGGGCATCTCGCGAGCCGCCGGGTGGTCACCGTAGCGATGGCGCTGCAGCGCCTCGCGTGCGATGACCCGCGGCTGGGATCGGCTCATCGTGATCCGCTCGACGAGCCGCGCGCGCTCTCTGGTCACCTCGGCCGTGGCGTGCGACGCGCCGGTGAGCGCGTCGCCCAGCACGTCGAGCAGCACCGGCAGTCCCGTAGCCAGCACGGACCCGGATGCGGACAGGTGCTCGGGGTCGACCCCGGCGTGCAGGGCGCCGCCGACCGTCGCCAGCTCCGTGTCGATGCCGAACCGGTCGCGGCGTGCGGTGCCGTGCAGCAGCGTCGAGGCCAGGACCTCGGCGCGCGCCGCATGCGTCGGGTGCGTCCCGCCGAACGGCACGACGAGGCGCAGCTCCACCATCGGCACGCCCGGCCGCCGGACCGCGATCACGCGCAGGCCGTTGTTCAGCACGTCGTCTACAGTGGACAGCTTTCGGAGTGCCCGGCGGTGTCCGAGCGCGGGCAGGGGCCGCGGGCCGGTCGCGGTGCTGCCGATCACCTCGGCTGAGCGATGCGTGCTGCGGTGCCCATCGGCTCGCTCGCTGCGCTCGCTCATGCGGCATCTCCCACGGGTTCGATGATCAGCACGGCGCGGGAGTCGGTGGACAGTCGCCCGGCCGCCGCGGCCACCTGCGCTCGCGTGATCGCCGCCACCTTCGCGGGCAGCTCCGCGACGAGCTCTCCGCGACCGTGCAGCAGCTCGAGCGCGCCGACGGCGAGGGTGCGCGACACGAGGCGGTCGTGCTCGCGAAAGAGCGACGCCGCCCAGCGGGCGGTGATCCGGTCGAGTTCGTCGCGCTCGGGACCGTCCGCAGCGAGCCGGGCGATCTCCTCGCCGACGGCGGCGAGCACCCGGTCGGCGCCGACGCTCGCCGGGTGGATCGCGGTGATCGTGAAGGTGTCCGGGTCGCGCGCGTCCAGCGGTGCGCCCATGAGGCCACACCCGGCGCTGATGTCGGTCACGAGCTCGTCGGTGTGTACCAGGCGCTGCTCGAGCCGGGAGGAGTCGCCGTCCGACAGCACCGCGGCGAGCACCTCGTGCGCGAGATAGCCCTCCAGGTCCCCCACGGGGTCTGGCAGCCGGTACCCGACGGCGAGCGCGGGAAGCGGCACGAGCCGGTCCCGCTGCTCCTGGCGTCGCTCCCGGTCCGGCGCCGGCTCGCCGAACGCGGGACGGTCCGGGGTGGGGCGGCTCGGGACATCACCGAAGTGCCGGTGAACGAGATCGAGCACGGTGGCGACGTCCAGGTCACCTGCCACGGTGAGCACGGCGTTGCCGGGGGCGTAATAGGCGTCGAAGAAGGCCGCGCAGTCATCCACCGTGGCCGCCTCGAGCTCGGTGAAGTCGCCGTAGCCGTTGTGCGCATTGGGGAAGGTCTCGAACAGCACCGGGGGCAGCGTGATCCACGGGAACCCGCCGTAGGGCCGGTTCAGCACGTTGAGGCGGATCTCCTCCTTCACCACGGCCACCTGGTTGCGCAGGTTGTCCTCGGTGAGCCGGGGGGCGCGCATCCGGTCGGCCTCGAGGAACAGTGCGCGTTCGAGGGCCGCGGCGGGCAGCACCTCGAAGTAATCGGTGTAGTCCTGGTGGGTGGAACCGTTGAAGATCCCGCCCGACGACTGCACGTGCCGGAAGTGCGCGAGCTTCTCCAGGCTCTCGCTGCCCTGGAACATCAGGTGCTCGAAGAGATGCGCGAATCCCGTGCGTCCCTGCGGCTCGGACCGGAACCCGACGTCGTAGTGGAGGCTCACCGCCACCACGGGCGCGGACCGGTCCGGCGCCAGGACGACCCGCAGCCCGTTCGCCAGCGTCTCTCGGTGCAGCTCCAGCTTGGGAGCGGGGATGCGGACCATGGCACCTACCCTAAACGGCGCGGTGGTGCCGCCGCCGGGCGTGGCGCTACCCCGCGTGACGACCGGGGTGGGACCTACCCGCCGACCGCCGCCACCCGCTGCGCAGCCGCCATGCCAGCACCGCCC
>JALYQB010000752.1 GCA_030856045.1 Actinomycetota bacterium | reverse complement strand
CCGCAGGTCAGCCCCGGGATCGATCGGCAGGTCGTCGAACTGCGGCAGGTCGTCACCGACGGCCTGCTGAGCGCGGGCGGCGGCCTCTCGTGCGGCGTCGTCCGGACCGGGCTGGGAAATATCGTTCACCGTTCCTCGATGTACGGCCGGTACGCGCGCCACGAGATGATCAGCTGCAGGCCGGTGCGGGACCACCGCACGTCGGCGAGCGTACCGCGAGCGCCCCACGGATCAGTAGTCTGTCCGCCGCACCTGCCTTCACTAAACCGACCGACGCCGGGAGCGGACAGTGCCGACTCGAGCGGCGCCGGTCGGTGATCAGGTCGCGCGGCTGTACGTGGCTAGCAGCCAACGCGCCCACGAGAACGGCAGCACGCTGCGGCTGGTGCTTCGAGTGCGTCCGTCGGAGCTGTCCCGGCTGCCCTGGGAGTTCCTGTTCCAACAGGATTACGTACCTGGGTTTGAGCTTGCCGATGGTGCGTCACCCCGAGATACTGGCGTTTCGCCAGCCGCTGCAGGGGTCGCGCCGACGCTGCGGATCCTGGGTCTGGTCGCCCGCCCCGGTGACCAGCAGGCGCTGCAGGTCCACGACGAACGCCGACGGTTGCAGGCTGCGCCGGCTGGCCGACAGCGACCACACAGCGCGGGTCTGGGATGCCAGCAGCGGGCAGGAACTCGGCGCAGTCACCTACGGCGGCTGGATGGTGGGGGTGGCGTTCAGCCCGGACGGGGCGCCAGCCGGCGATTGCCGACGCCGATGGGACCGCGCGGATCTGGGTGCCGAGCGCTGATGAGTAACCGGGATCCGCTGGCGGCGGAGGTCCTGGGGCGGCCCTCCACTCAACCGGCGGCCGACATCGTGTAGCTCTGCCCAAGCTCTGCCCCCAGGTCGGCGTGTGGTAGCCCTTGGGGAGGTCGACGGGATGCCGCACCCCGCGCCCCCACCGCGGCCACGCGCCGGCCAGCCCGGCGAGGACGAATCGTCGTAAACCTCACCCCGCGACGACCCGGGTAAACCAGTCATCCTTGCTGCCAGATGCGCTTCAGCTGGCTCCGGCTCGCGGCTTGTGCCGCTCGTTACGGTGGGCACCACCCGATGGCGGGGGGTTGGACCTGGCGGAACTGTCGGTGGGAGCCGCATGCTTGAGCAGTGGGAGGCTGACAACCTCCTCCGTGCGGGGAAGGTCTACAGCCATGATCTCATTGTTGATCTTAGCCACGGCGCCGACAACGACTACCAGGTGGAGACGGATGATGGTGATGAGCTCTTCCTGCTGGACGTTCGCGGTCCAGGTTGGAACCCGCAAAAGGTGCGGTTTCAACTCAGGTATAGGCGTAGCGTAGTGTTGGCTCGAATGTGCATAGTTGCTCCCCATACGAATCCAGGCGGTGTCAAAGTGGGTTCGCCTCACTTCCACACGTACCGCGAAGACTACGACGACAAGTTGCGACAGAAGTCGGTCCGTATGACTCATTAGACGCAGCGCTCATAAGCTTCTGCGAGCTGATCAATCTTCCCGCTCCAAAGATTCAGAGGGGTTTGCGATGAGTGTGGATACCGACCTCCTCGTCAATTCGTACGTCTCCTGGCTTAGGAATGATATAGACGCCAAAGCACTGTCGGAGACAGTGTCTGAGCTTACAACGCCCTTTCTTGATAGGCATAATGATCACTTGCAGATCTACGCCGAGAGGCGTTCTCCTGACCTCTTTCTGCTAACTGACGACGGTTACATCTGGTCAGAGCTGAAGTCAAGTGGAGTGGAAACCAGAGGGAGTAGGCGCGAGGAGATAGTCCAGAGCCTCCTCGTGGGTCACGGAGTCAGACTTGAAGGCCACGAGCTGCGGACTGAGGCAACGAGCGCTGAGCTGGGTAGAAAAATTCACAACCTAGTGCAGGCGATGCTTAGCCTCGACGACATGTTCGTCCTCGCGCAGCCAGTGCTGGGGCATACGTTTATGCACGATGTTGCAGACTTTCTGGACAAACGCGAGATCAGGTACACTCCTGCTGCGAAGTTCACCGGCAAGAGCGGCTTGGATCATCTCATCAATTTTGTCATTCCGAAGTCGCGTAGGGCTCCTGAACGTTTTGTGCAATTCATCAATTCTCCCCGACGTGACCTAGTGCAGAATCTGCTTTTTGCGGTGAATGATACCAGGAATGCCCGCCAGGGCGATACCGAGTTCTACGCTATCGTGAATGATTCAAGGCGGGGAGTGGCGGCCGAGGTTGCGAGTGCCTTCATGCATACGATGTGAAGGCGCGCGCATGGTCGGAGCGACAAGATATAGTCGAAGAGTTAGCGGCTTAGTTCCTGAAAATGATTCAGCACGCGCTGATGCAGTCGCTCCGGGCAGTGAGCTGGGGGAACGCCCACCCGGATGCGTTTCGTCGGTGAGGTCAGCCGATGCCGCACCACGGCGCGAACCCCGCCACGGTGTCGGTGCGGCGCCGGTCCTTGGGGGAGAGACGCGCACGGTCTCGTGGACCATCGGGTGGTAGCGGGTCTGCTGCGGCGAGGCGTGCCGGGCGCTGACGAGACTGGCCAGCGCTCGTTCGCGGTTGCCGTGCAGCGCGGCAGCTCGCAGTTCTTCGAGCAGGCCGGGAAGCGCGGCTCCGAGGGTGTCCAGCGAGACCTGGTGCCGTAGCCGGGACGCCTCGGCCACCGCGCCGGCCAGCTCGGACAGCGAGCGGGGCCGGACGGTGCCGTCAGCGCGAAGGACACCAGCTCCCGTCGGATGCCGGGCACGGTGCCGTGCAGCCGGTGGTCGGCCCGGCTCTCCCGGGGGAACGGTTGGTCGAGCAGCTCGGGAACCCGACGTGGAGCGCCCGAGACACGGCCGAGACGAACGCGGGCGAGCGGCCCTGCTCCACCACCTTGATCAAGCTGGTCGATACGTTCGCGTGGGTGGCGAGCTGTGCATGGG
>JALYQB010000743.1 GCA_030856045.1 Actinomycetota bacterium | reverse complement strand
CGCCGGTCGTGCCGCCGCCGCCCGACCCCGGCCTGCGCCCGACCACCACCGAGGCGGGCACGTTCCCGTACCGGGCCGAGGGCCAGGTCGGGCCCGCGCAGCTTGCCGGGGCCTGCGTGGGGCGCTCGTCGGAGCGTGCCGCGGACCTGTCCGCCGCCCCGCAGGCTCAGGCACGGATGCGGATCAAGGAGGCGCACGAGTTCGCGACCGGGCGCGGCCAGACCGTCGCCGTGATCGACAGCGGCGTGAACCCGCACCCACGGCTCGCGGACCGGCTCGACGACGGGGGTGACTACATCCTCGGCGAGTCCGGCACCGCCGACTGTGAGGGCCACGGCACGGTGGTCGCCGGCATCATCGCCGCCGCTCCCGACCCCGGCACCGGGTTCGTCGGCGTGGCGCCCGACGCCCGGATCCTGGCCATCCGGCAGAGCAGCACGTTCTTCGAGGTGGAGCTGCCCGACCGCACGTCGGGCCGGACCCGCTCGGTCAACGCCGGGGACACCACCAGCATGGCGCGCGCGATCGTCAGCGCCGTCCAGACGCCCGGGGTCAGCGTCATCAACATCTCCGAGGCGGCGTGCTACTCGGCCCGCCAGGTGGGGCGGGCGACGGACCGGGACCTGCAGGCTGCCGTCCGGTACGCGACCGAACGCGACGTGGTGGTGGTCGCCGCGGCCGCGAACGAGGGCGACCCGGCGCGCACCCGATGCCGACAGAATCCCGACACCGGTGTCGGGACGATCGTCTCGCCTGCCTGGTTCGACGCGGACGTGCTGGCCGTTGCCGCGACCGACCCACGGACCGGCGCGCCCGCGTCGTTCAGCATCCGCGGCCCGTGGGTGGACGTGGCCGCGCCCGGGACGGGCATCGTGTCCCTGGACCCGTCCGGAACGGGGCTGACCGCCACGCTGGCGAACACCGAAGGCGACCGTTTCGACATCATCGGCACGAGCTTCGCGGCGCCGTACGTCTCGGGGGTCGTCGCGCTGGTTCGCGAGCGGTTCCCCGACCTCACCGCGCAACAGGTGGTCGACCGGATCCAGCAGACGGCGCAGCACACCGCCGGCCCCGGCGGCCGCGACACCACGCTCGGCTACGGGGTGATCGACCCGATCGCGGCGCTCACCGACGTCCTGCCCGGTGAGGGCGAGATGCCTCCGGAGCCGACGTCCCCCGCGCGGCTGGAGGACTTCCGGCTTCCGGAGCAGGAGGACCCGGTGCGGCTGGTCGTCGCGCTGGTCGGTGCCGGCGGCGCCCTCGGTGCGCTCGGCATCACCGTGCTCACCGTCTCCACGGTCAAGCGCCACCACCGCGGTCAGTGACCCCCCACCCGCGATCTCAGCGGTCGGCCAGCTGCTCCGCCAGCTGCTCCGCCGCGAGCTCGGGGTCGAACAGCTGCAGCGCGATCTGCGGGTCGAGCGACGGGCCGATCGGGAGCAGGTCCAGCACCGCCTCGGGCGCAGGCTGCGTCGTCTCCCCCAGGCCGAGCGCCGCGGCGATCTCCAGCGACGGCACGCCGTAGCGGAAGCCGAGATCGGTGACCAGGAAGATCGACCCGCTGCCGGGCTCCTGACCCGGGACGACGCCGCGCACCAGCGCCCCCCGCGAGGGTGGCACGAAGACCTGGTCCGCGCCCCCACTCCCCGGTCCCGACGACGGCACCCTCACCGGGGTCATACCCTCATCGAGGGTGATCTCCTCGGAGATCGTGATCGCGGTACGCGGTTCCTTGTCACCGCGCATCGACCAGGTCAGGCACGCGACCCTGGACGCTGCCGTCGGCACGATCTCCGGGACCGTCGCCGGGAAACCCCCGACCTCGATCCGGGCGGCGGGAGGCGCGTCGGGCACGGACCCGATGTCCTCCAGGGACACGAGCGGGATCTGCTTGTCGCTCCGGTCGAACCGCAGCAGGTCCGCCACGGCACGCTCCACCTGCTGTTTCCCGTCGCGCAGCAGGACGAAGAACTCCTCCCCGCCGGCCCGTTCCACCTTGACCACGTCGCCGACCCGCTGCGAGGACAGCCGGGAGAACAGCACCGGCTCGTCGGCTCCCGCAACGTCCGGTGCTACCAGGGCGCGGCTCGCGGGGATGGCGTTGAGCAGCCCCGCGCTCACCGGCCGTGGCACGACGTCGGAGAGCCGGAAGGCGTTGCGGACGGCGGTGTCGCCGCGGTCCACCGCCGCGCGCCGCCCGCCGAACACGAGGTACTCGGTGCCCTCCGGGGACTGCACCAGCAGGGCGCGGCCCGGTCCGAGCGGGTCTCCCGGCCGGGGCACCCCGACCAGCGCCGTCGTGGTCACCTCCGGGGCGGCCTCGGGGTTCGGCAGCGATGCGTTCAGGTCGGCCGCGTCGCAGACCGCCCAGTCGGGCTCCACCTGCCGGTCCGGGCCCGGCAGGTAGGCAGGCGCGCCCTCGATTCCGGTGAGCGGCGCGCGCGGGGCGTCGGCGAGCGAGGAGTCCTCGACGACCCGCACCTCGGCGGGACCGGCGGGGCCCGCGTCACCGGTGAACGCGGGACTGACGAGCAGCAGCCGCGCCGAAGCCAGGTTGCGCACCGGGACGAGCCGCACCGGCTCCGCCTGCTGCACGACGTAGACGGCACCGGACTGCTTCCCGACGACGATCTGCGCGCTCGTGAGGTCGTCGTCCGGCGCGAAGAGCCCCACCACGAAGAACGCGGCCAGGCCCAACGCGCCGAGGATCGCGCCGACGATGACGGCGCGGGTGTGCGTGCGCATCGGCTCGTGGAGCATGACGGGGTCCTTGCGGACGAGCGCGGACTCCATGCGCCGCAGCAGGAACTGATAGGCCTGCACCTGGGCCTTGGTGGTCGGATTCCGTGCCATTCATGCCTGCCGTCTCCCCGGGCGGGTACCGTGCGGCAGGATAACGCCATGACCACCGAGGCAGGGGTCCGCCCAGCGGCTCGTGCCCGGCGCCGCGGAGCCGGTCCCGGCTTCGGCCGGTTGCCGCTCGTGAACGTCGTGGCACTCGAGGTCGGCCTCGCCGCCGGGTTGCTGCTGCTGGCGGTGGACACCGCGCTGCGCTGGGTCGCCCTCGCGGTGTTGCTGGTCGCCGCTGTCGTCGCCGGCTCGCGGTGGCAGGGGCGCTGGTCGACGCAGTGGCTCGGCCTCATGCTGCGGTACGTGACCCGCTCCCGCGACCGCACCCTGGCCGGCCACGAGCCCGCGGCGGGCACCGCCGAGGACGCCCGCGTCGTGGGAGCGGACGACCCGCGGGTGGCGCTGCTGCGCCTCGTCGTGCCCGATCTCGTCGTCGCCCGCAGCGCCGACCACGAGCGCGAGCCGCTGGGCCTCGTGTGGCACGAGGGGACGTGGACGGCGGTGCTGCAGGTCGACGCCGCACCTTCCCTCGTCACTGCGCTGGGCGGCAGCCCGCACCTGCCGCTCGGTGTGCTCGCGCCGTGCCTCGAGGACCGTGGGGTGCTGCTGGACGCGATCCAGGTCATCTGGCACTGCTACCCCGGCAGTGCGGCACTGCCGTCGTCCGCACCAGCGCTGAGCTCGTACCTCGAGGTGCTCGGCCCGTTGCCCGCCGCCGCCCGCCGCACGACCTGGGTTGCGGTGCGCCTCGATCCGCGGCGCTGCCCGGCGGCCGTGCAGGAACGCGGGGGCGGTGTGGTCGGCGCGCAACGGGCCCTGATCGGCGCGCTCTCCCGTGTCCGTGACGCGTTGGAACAGCGGGGCGTCCCGACCCGGCCGCTCGGCAC
>JALYQB010000698.1 GCA_030856045.1 Actinomycetota bacterium | reverse complement strand
GGCGGTGGGAGTGGACATCGCCGAGCCGATCGTCGAGCTGGCCACGCGGCTGCACCCCGGGCTGGAGTTCCGCTGCGGCGACGCCCAGGACCTGCCGTTCGCCGACGCGTCGTTCACCGCCGTGGTCGCGAACTTCCTGCTGCCCCATCTCGGTGATCACCGGCGGGCGGCCGCCGAGATGACCCGGGTGCTCGCGCCCGGCGCCCGGCTGGCGGTGTCCACCTGGGACGTCCCGGAGCGGGTAGCGGTGCTGGGTGTCATCGTCGCCGCGGTGTCCGAGGCCGGCGCCACTCCACCGGGACACCTGCCCTCCGGGCCGCCGTTCTTCGCCTACTCCTCCGACGACGCACTGGTCGGGTTGCTGCGCGGAGCCGGCCTCGGGGAGGTCGACGTGCGACAGCTGTCGTTCACCCACCACATCGCGTCTGCCGATGAGCTGTGGAACGGGGTCCTCGGCGGGACCGTGCGAACCTCCGCGCTGGTCGCGAGCCAGCCGCGACGGATGCAGCGCCGGATCCGCGCCGCCTTCGACCGGCTCGCCGGCGCGTACACCGTCGGCGACGGCCTCCAGCTGCCGGTCTCGGTGAAGATCGCCGTTGGGCGAAGGCAGTGAGATGTAGACTCGCTGTCACCGCCGTGGTCGCCTGCCGTTGCTGTCCGCGGGAATGGGCCTGGTCCCGGTGTCGACCTCGGGGCGGTGGATTGTCGCCGCGGCCGCGCAGCCTTCCCGGTGAGCGATCACAGCCCACCCGACCGGCGGACACGCGCCACCGAACTGGCGGACACGCGCCACCGGAACCGACCCCACGCAGTCTGGAGCCGCGAAGATGACCGTCTCGACCCATGCCGCTGCGGAACGCATCGAGAGCGACGGGCAGGACCCGACGCCCGCGGATCAGCCGGCGGTGACGTTCGACCGCCATCCCGGCACCTACCGCCACTGGCGCCTCGAGGTCGACGGTGAGGTGGCCCGCGTCGTGCTCGACGTCGATGAGGACGGCGGCCTGGTCCCCGGCTATCAGCTCACGATGAACACCTACGACCTCGGCGTGGACATCGAGCTCTACGACCTCACGCAGCGACTCCGGTTCGAGCACCCCGGCGTCCGCGCGGTCGTGCTGACCAGCGGCAAGGAGAAGAACTTCTGCGCGGGGGCGAACATCCGGATGCTCGCCCAGTCGCCGCACCCGTGGAAGGTGAACTTCTGCAAGTTCACCAACGAGACCCGCAACGGCATCGAGGACGTGACCGAGAACTCCGGCCAGACGTGGATCGCCGCGCTGGGCGGCACGGCCGCGGGCGGCGGGTACGAGCTGGCCCTCGCGTGCGATCAGATCCTGCTCGTGGACGACGGCTCCTCCGCCGTCGCGCTTCCCGAGGTGCCGCTGCTCGGCGTGCTGCCCGGTACCGGCGGTCTCACCCGTATCACCGACAAGCGCCGCGTCCGCAAGGACCGCGCCGACGTCTTCGCCACCAAGAGTGAGGGGCTGCGTGGTACGACCGCCGTCGCATGGCGGCTGGTGGACGAGGCCCTGCCCAGGACCGGCTTCGACGAGGCGGTCGCCGAGCGCGCCCGCGAGGCGGCGGCCCGTTCCGCGCGGCCGGCCGATGCCACCGGCATCGAGCTCACCCCGCTGGAGCGCGAGGTCACCGAGGACGGCATCCGCTACCGCCACGTCCGCGCCGACGTCGACCGGGGCAAGGGCATCGTCATGATCACCGTGTACGGCCCGAACCCGTCCGGGGTGCCCGAGTCGCTCGACCGTATCCACCAGCTCGGCGCCGACTTCTGGCCGCTCGCCATGACACGCGAGCTGGACGACCTGATCCTGCGGCTGCGCAGCAACGAGCTCGACCTCGGCATATGGGTCATCAAGACCCGCGGCGACGTCGAGAGCGCGCTGGCGTTCGAGCGCGTCGTGCGAGAACACAGCATCAAGCAGCACAGCAGCGGCGACTGGCTCGTCAACGAGATCCGGCACTACTTCAAGCGCACCCTCAAGCGCCTCGACGTGACGAGCCGCAGCCTCATCGCCCTCATCGAGCCCGGCAGCTGCTTCGCCGGGGCGCTCCTGGAGCTGGCACTGGTCTGCGACCGGCAGTACATGCTCGAGGGCACCTGGGAGGACGCCGAGACCAGCGAAGAGGGCGAGGAGGCCCAGCTTGTCCTCACCGCGAGCAACTTCGGTGCGTTCCCGATGAGCAACGGGCTGTCACGGCTGGCGTCGCGCTTCTACGGCGACGACGAGCACCTCGAGCTGCTGCGGGGCGAGACCGACCGCCGGATTCTCGCCGCGGAGGCCGTCGAGCTGGGGCTGGTGACCGAGGCCTACGACGACATCGACTGGGAGGACGACGTCCGCATCGCGCTGGAGGAGCGGTCGTCGCTGTCACCCGACGCACTGACCGGTATGGAGGCGAACCATCGGTTCGTCGGCCCCGAGACGATGGAGACCCGGATCTTCGGCCGTCTCACGGCGTGGCAGAACTGGATCTTCATCCGACCCAACGCGGCAGGCCCCGACGGGGCGCTGCGCAGGTACGGCACCGGTCGCAAGGCGGTCTTCGACAGGAAGCGAGTGTGAGCCGTGCGGACCGGCATCGATTACAGCGAGCGGATACCGAACAACGTCGACCTGTCCGGTGACCGGCGGCTGCAGCGGGCGCTGGAGTCGTGGCAGCCCGGTTTCCTCGACTGGTGGTCGGAGATGGGTCCCGCGGTCGGCACCAAGGACGTCTACCTGCGCACCGCCGTCGCTGTCGGCAAGGAGGGCTGGGCGCACTTCGACCATGTGGCGCTCCCCGACTACCGTTGGGGCATCTTCCTCACCGAGCGCGACGAGGACCGCACGATCGCCTTCGGCGAGCAGCGGGGCAGGCCCGCGTGGCAGCAGGTCCCCGGTGAGTACCGCGCCGACCTACAGCGCCTCATCGTGGTCCAGGGCGACACGGAGCCCGCATCGGTGGAGCAGCAGCGGCTGCTCGGTGCCACCGCCCCGTCGCTCTACGACCTGCGCAACCTCTTTCAGGTCAACGTGGAGGAGGGGCGGCACCTGTGGGCGATGGTCTATCTGCTGCACGCCTACTTCGGCCGCGCGGGACGGGAGGAGGCCGAGGCGCTGCTGCACCGCAACTCCGGCAGCGCCGACGCCCCGCGCATCCTCGGCGCGTTCAACGAGGAGACGCCGGACTGGCTGTCGTTCTTCATGTTCACCTACTTCACCGACCGGGACGGGAAGTACCAGCTTGGGACGCTGAAGGAGAGCGCTTTCGACCCGCTGAGCAGGACGTGCGGGTTCATGCTCAAGGAGGAGTCGCACCACATGTTCGTGGGCACGACCGGCATCGACCGGGTGGTGTCGCGGACCGCGGAGCTGATGGCGGAGCACGACACCGAGGAGGTCGCCGCCTGCGGCGGGATCCCGCTCGACGTGATCCAGCGCTACCTCAACTTCCACTACTCGGTGTCGCTCGACCTGTTCGGCAGCGAGATCTCCACCAATGCGGCGAACTACTTCACCGCCGGGCTCAAGGGCCGGTGGCAGGAGGAGCGCCGCAAGGACGACCACCTGCTCACCGGCGACGCGGTGTACGTGGACGTCGTCAAGGACGGGAAGCCGGCCACCGACGAGGTGCCCGCCCTCCTCGCACTGAACCACGACCTGCGCACCGAGTACGTCGCGGACTGCGAGAACGGCCTCAAGCGGTGGAACCGCATCCTGTCCGAGGCCGGCGTCGACACCCGGCTGGCGCTGCCGCACGTCGGCTTCAACCGTGAGGTCGGCGCCTACTCGGGTCACCAGGTGTCCCCGGACGGCACGATCGTCTCGGCGGCGGAGTGGACGTCGAAGCGGGACGGCTGGTTGCCCACCGAGATCGACAAGACGCACGTCAAGTCGCTGATGCAGCCGGTCCACGAGCAGGGCAAGATCGCGAGCTGGATCGCGCCGCCCCGCAACGGGATCAACGGCAGGCCCTTCGACTTCGACTATGTGCACTTCGCCTGAGGAGCGTGGGCATGCCGGATCTCTTCAACGTCACCACCTACCTGCTCCACCGCCACGTCGAGGCCGGTGACGGTGGCCGTACCGCGGTGCGGTCGGCAGGCCGGTCGTTGACCTACGGTGAGCTCGCCGAGCACGTCGACGAGCTCGCCGCCGGCTTCCGGTCGATCGGGCTGCGGCGCGAGGAACGGGTGCTGTTCGTCGCGGCCGACGGCGTCGGGTTGCTCGCCGGGATCCTCGCGGTGATGGCGCTCGGTGCGGTCGCCGTGCCGGTCTCGACGATGCTCACCGGCAAGGAGCTGACGGACATCGTGCGGGACTCCCGCGCGCGCGTCCTGGTCGTCGGCGCCGAGTTCGTCGACGCCGCCCGCGTCGCGGTGGCGGACGCGCCGGATCTCGCGGATGTCGTGCTGTGCGGGTCCGCGGAGCTCGAGACGTCGGTGACCACGCACCGCTGGGACGACCTCGTGGCGGCGGGCCGGGAGGCCGGGCCGCCGCCCGCCCCGTCCACCTGGGACGACTCGCCCGCGCTGTGGCTCTATACGTCGGGCACAACGGGGTTCCCGAAGGCCGCGATGCACCGGCACGCGAACTTCCGGCACGTCGCGCAGACCTACGCCCACCAGGTGCTCGGGATCCGGCGCGATGACGTGTGCTACTCCGTGGCGAAGCTGTTCTTCGCTTACGGGCTCGGCAACTCGATGATCTTCCCGATGTCGGTGGGTGCGTGCACCGTGCTCGACCCCGCGCGGCCCACGCCGGCCGCCGTGCGTACCCGGGTCACCGAGGACCGGCCCACCCTGTTCTACGGCGTCCCGACGTTCTACGCGGCCATGCTCGCCGCCGAACCACCCGCGGACACGTTCGCCTCGGTGCGCCAGGCGACGTCCGCGGGGGAGGCGCTGCCCGCGCGGCTGCTGGAGCGGTTCCGGGAGCGGTTCGGCGTGGAGATCCTCGACGGCATCGGCTCCACCGAGGCGTTGCACATCTTCATCTCCAACCGCCCCGGCGACGTCCGGCCCGGCACCAGCGGGTTCCCGGTGCCCGGCTGGGACATCTCGCTGCGCGACGAGCACGGTGCCGAGGTCCCCGACGGCTCGCCCGGTTCCCTCTACATCCGCGGCCCGTCGCTGGCGAACGGGTACTGGTGCCGCACCGACACCAGCCGCGCGGTGTTCCAGGGCGAGTGGCAGCGCACCGGGGACACCTACGTCCGCGGTGAGGACGGCGCCTACCAGTGCCTCGGGCGGTCAGGCGACATGCTCAAGGCTGGCGGCATGTGGGTGTCGCCCGCCGAGGTCGAGGCGCGGCTGTTGGAGCACCCGTCCGTCGCGGAGGTCGCGGTGGTCGGGGTGGCCGACGCCGACGGGCTCGACAAGCCGGTCGCCTGCGTGGTCGCCGCCACCGGCACGTCCCCCGATCCGGAGGAGCTGATCGCGTACTGCCGTGAGGGGCTCGCCGCGTTCAAACGGCCCCGCACCGTGCTGGTCGTCGCCCAGCTCCCGAAGACCGCCACCGGCAAGCTCAAGCGCTACCAGGTGCGGGAGTTCGCCGCCGGCCTGGTCCGGCCGGGCAGTACCGGCGCCGACGAACAGGTCACCCCGACATGACACCCGCCGTTTGACGGCCTGCGGGGCCCGTGGTTGCGTGGTATGACCGTCGTCACAACACCGGAGAGGGAGCTATGAAGCCGTTCGTCCTGAACCGTCACGGCAAGCTGTTCTTCCCCTCCAACTTCTTCCCCGCGCTGGACTTCACGGGCATCGACACGTTGGAGCAGCTCGGTGACGTCATCCGTCGTGACTTCGAGTCGAAGGCCCCGACCGGCACCGACATCCTCGATCGCGTGGAGGCGGGGGAGTACCGCGACCGGCACGGTCTGCTGCGCGACCTCACCCTCAACATGATGTGGGTCAACCGCTACGCGATCACGATGTACGACAAGCGGCCCACCCGCTGGCGGGACCTGCCGCGCCACCGTGACGACATCTTCCTCCCGGTGCTCACGCCGTGGGAGGACGGGGACCGCAAGGTCGCCGCCGTCCAGCGCGCCTACCGTGAGCTGGACCCCGCGTGGGGTGACGAGCACGCCGTCGTCGAGGACCGGATCTTCGGAATCCTGTTCGACGTCTTCGGCCACCGCCGCCACCACGCGACCGAACTGCCCGCGGTGAAGCCGACCGTTGCCGAGATCCTGAAGGATGGGGCGAACCGCACATTCCTGCTCGGCGCGCACGACCCGGACTACCCGACGTTCTCCTTCGACGAGATCGCCGACTGCGACGAGCGGGTGCCGGAGCTGGCGGCTCTGGCGCGGATGTCGATGGTGCTGCACAACCAGTACCCGTGGAACCGCGCGGCGGCCCGGCTGGCGCGCGTCGACGAGATCGGTGACGACGACTTCGTCGTGGCGTTCCATCCCCGCAGCCGGGAGGTCGTCGACTTCCTCGCCCGCGCGAAGGCCGGCAGGCGCCGCGCATCACTGCCACCGCCCGCGGAGTCCCGCCACCCCGTGGCGCCGCTGCCGCCGGTCCTCGTCCGCGAGCACTTCACGACGATGCCGAAGATCGAGGCGCTCGCCGTGGTCAAGGGCGAGCATGCCTGCACGAACGACGACCTGATCAGGAACACGGCCTACAACTGGTCGCCGATGAGTGCGGAGGTCATCGAGCAGAAGACCGGGATCGAGGAGCGCCGGTACACCGAGCGCGATCTCGAGGACCTCGCGCTGGAGGCCGCGGACGCCGCACTCGCGCACGCGGGACGCGGGCCCGAGGAGATCGGCGCCGTCCTGGTCTGCACGTGCACCAGCGCGAAACTCGTCCCCTCCGTGGCCACCTGGCTCTCGGGCCGGCTCGGCATCCATCAGACCCACGCGTCCTGCGATATCGTCGCGGCCTGCGCAGGGCTGTCCTACGGTCTGGCGGAGGCGGTGCGGCAGCTGCAGGAAGTGCAGCGGCCCGTGCTGGTGGTGTGCGTCGAGAAGTTCTCCGACAAGATCGGCAGCGTGAGGACATCGCGGATGATCTTCGGTGACGGGGCGGGCGCCCTCGTGGTCGGTCCGGCGGAGCCCGGCGCCGCGGGCGACGTCGACGTGCTGCAGACCTACGCCAGCGGCCCGATGAGCCAGGTCGACTCGATCATCTGGCCCAACGCCGAGTTCGCGGGCGACATCACCGTCTACGGCCCCGAGGTGAAGGCGCTCGTCGCGCGGTACCTCGAGCAGATGATGGGGGAGCTGCACGACCTGCGAGATCCCGACGACGAGGGCCGCTCGCTGCTCGACTCCATCGATCTCGTGGTGCCCCACCAGGCCAACATGGCGATGGTGACCAAGCTCGCCGAGGAGGCGGGACTGCCCCCCGACCGGCTGTACTTCAACATCGCGTCGGTCGGGAACGCCTCCGCCGCGAGCATCCCGCTGGCACTGGCCGACGCCGTCCGCGACGGGGTGATCGACCGGCCGCTGCGGGTGTTCACGCCGGGCTTCGGCGCCGGCGCGGTGGGGGGTTACGCCGTCCTGCGGTTCGACCCGGCGGTCGTGGCACCCGAGCGGACGCGGCGCCCGGCCGCGCCCGGCGGATCACTCCCTCGGCCGGCGGGCATGGCCTCGGACGACGTCACCGCGGCATTCGGGTGAGCACCGTGTTCTCCCGGATTGCGATCGTCAACCGCGGTGAGGCGGCGGTCCGCCTGATCCGCGCGGTCCGCGAGCTCAACGGCGAAGGCGGCGACCTGCGCACCATCGCCCTGCACACCGCGGCGGAGGCGGGCGCCATGTTCGTGCGGCAGGCCGACGAGGCCGTCCGGATCAGCAGCGAGGATCTCAACCCGTACCTCGATCTCGCGGAGCTGGAGCGGGCCCTGCGCGAGTCCGGCGCCGACGCCGCGTGGCCCGGCTGGGGCTTCGTCTCGGAGAACCCGCAGTTCGCGGAGCTGTGCGCGTCGCTGGGCGTGACGTTCATCGGCCCGGACGCCGACGTGATGCGCACCCTCGGCGACAAGATCGGGTCCAAGCGGCTCGCGGAACGCAGCGGCGTGCCGATCGCGCCCTGGAGCGGTGGCGCGGTCGAGTCCCTCGACGACGCCCGCGGGCACGCCGCCACGATCGGTTACCCGTTGGTGATCAAGGCCACCGCGGGCGGCGGCGGGCGGGGCATCCGGATCGTCGGCAGCGACGCCGAGCTCGACGAGGGGTTCGAGCGCGTGCGCGCCGAGGCGCAGCGCGCCTTCGGTGACGCGACGGTGTTCATGGAGAAGCTGATCACCGACGCGCGGCACATCGAGGTGCAGATCGCGGCAGATTCCCGCGGTGGCGTGTGGGCCGTCGGGGTGCGGGACTGCAGCGTGCAGCGGCGCAGGCAGAAGGTGATCGAGGAGTCCCGCTCCACCGCGCTGACACCCGAGCAGGAGGCCGAGGTGTGCGCGGCGGCCGTCACCCTCGCGCGCGCCGCGGGCTACCGGACGGTCGGCACCGTGGAGTTCCTCCACCAGCCCGCGCTGGGCCTCACCACGTTCCTGGAGGTCAACCCGCGGCTGCAGGTCGAGCACCCGGTCACCGAGCTCACCACCGGGCTGGACCTGGTGAAGCTACAGCTGCACCTGGCTGCGGGCGGGTGCCTCGAGGGGGGCCCCCCGCCGGTCAACGGCCACGCGATCGAGGCGCGGCTCAACGCCGAGGACGCCGACCGCGGGTTCGCCCCGGCGCCGGGCACGGTCGAGCTGCTGGCGTTCCCCACCGGCCCTGGCATCCGCGTCGACACCGGCATCGCCGAGGGCGACACGATCCCGCCCGAGTACGACTCGATGGTCGCGAAGGTCATGGCCTGGGGGCGGAACCGGGATGAGGCGCGCGCGCGGCTGCAGCGCGCGCTCACCGAGACCACCGTCGTGATGCGTGGCGGCACCACCAACAAGGCGTTCCTGCTCGACCTGCTGGACCGGCCCGAGGTGCGCGACGGCCGGGTCCACACGGGGTGGCTCGACGAGCTGTCCGACACCGAGCTCGCCTCTACCTGCCACGCCGATGTCGGTCTGCTGATCGCCGCGATCGACGCCTACGACGCCGAGGTGGACCGTGAGCGCGTCGCGTTCTTCCGCTCCGCGGTGCGCGGGCGGCCGCAGGCGCGGGCGGAGATCGGTTACGTCGCCGAGCTGCGCAACCGCGGTCACGGCTACCGGGTCCGCGTCACCCGGTACGGGCCGCAGCGCTACCGCGTCGACGTCGACGGCTCGGGTGTCGAGGTGACCGTCGAACGACTCCGCCGGTTCGAGTCCCGGGTCACCGTCGGTGGCCGGGGCTTCCGGGTGGTGTCGCTCATCGACGGCGCCGACCACCTCGTCGAGGTCGACGGCGTCGCGCACCGCTTCTCCCCGGAGGAGGGCGGCGTGGTCCGCGCCCCGGCGCCCGCGATGGTGGTGGCGGTGACCGCGAAGGTCGGCGACGTGGTCGGCGCCGGGGTCTCGCTCGCGTCACTGGAGAGCATGAAGATGGAGCTGCCCGTGCCCGCGCCGTTCACCGGGCGCGTGTGCGAGGTCTTCGTCTCGGGCAACGCCCATGTCGCCACCGGCGCGGCGCTGCTGCGGCTGGCGGGCGTCGCCGACGAGGCCGCAGCCGCGCCGTCGTTCCCGCGGATCGAGGTGGCCGCCCTCGTGCCCGACGGCCGTGAACCGGACCTGCGGCGGACGGTGCTCGACCGGCTCGACGAGCTGAGCTGGCTCACCATGGGCTACGACGTCGACCCTCCGGACGCGCGGCGGCTCGTCGAGGAGTACCAGGACCTACGGGGCAAGATCGCGCCGGAGGATCCGGTGCTGCTGCGCGCCGAGCTGGGCACGCTGCGGGTGTTCGCGGACCTCTGCGAGCTGTCGCGCAACCGCCGCGCCGGCCGCGCGGAGGACGGCGAGGCCGCGCGCAGCCCGCGGGAGTACCTGCACGCCTTTCTGCGCTCCCTCGACGTCGCCGCCGAGGGCATCCCCGCCTCGTACCGCGACAAGCTCGCGCGGGCGCTGGCCCATTACGACATCGAGACCCCCGACACCGAGACCTCCGACACCGAGACCTCCGACACCGAAGGCTTCGAGCGCACCCCCGCGCTCGAGGAGGCCGCGCACCGGATGTTCCGGGCACAGGAGGAAGCGCCCTCGCAGCTGCCCGCCGTGCTCGCGCTGCTCGACCACCGCCTCGATGCGGAGGCCCTCTCCGACGTGCTCGCCGAGGAGCTGCGGGAGACCCTCGACCGCGTCATCACCGCGACCCAGCTCCGGTACCCGGTCGTGGGGGACACGGCGCGCAGCCTGCGCTTCCGGTCGTTCGACCAGCCCGTCATCCGGCGTGCGCGCCGCGAGGTGTTCACCGCGATGCGTGCCGACCTGGCCGCGCTGGCGGAGGAGCCGGACTCGCCCGAGCGCGTCGAGCGGCTCGTCACCTGCCCGCAGCCGCTGGTCCGCCTCCTCGCCGACCGCGCGTCCGACGGGCACGTCCCCGGGCCGGTGCTGGAGATCCTGACCCGGCGCTTCTACCGGCTCGGCGCGGACCGCGCGGTGCGGACGTCCCGTTCGGGCGACCACGAGGTCACGAGCGCGGAGTTCGAGCTCACCGGCCGCACATTGCGCGTCTCGACGGCGCTGGGTCCCTTCTCCCGCCTGGGGTCGCTCGCGGACGCCGTCGCTGTCGCCATGACCGGGGAAACCAGCGCGCCGTCCGTCGTCGATCTCTACACCTGGGTGCGGGGCGCGCCCGACGACCCCGACGCGCTGGCCTCCCAGGTCACTGCTGCGCTGGACGGCGCCGGGTTCCCAGCCACGACCGAGCGGGTGACCGTCGTGGTGACCGGCCGGGACTCCGTCGAGCCCGACAGCACCGAGGCTCCGGTGCACCACCTGACGTTCCGGCGCGAGAGCGGCGGCTTCACCGAGGACCGCGTGGTCCGCGACCTGCACCCGATGATGGCGCAGCGGCTGCACCTGTGGCGGCTGGCCAACTTCCGCCTGGAACGGCTGCCGTCCCCCCCGGACACCTACCTCTACTCCTGCGTAGCGCACGACAATCCGGACGACGAGCGGCTCATCGCGCTCGCGGAGGTGCGGGACCTCACGCCCACGCGGGACGGGGCGGGGCGGGTCACCGGCCTGCCGCGGCTCGAGCAGATCGTCGGGGAGTGCCTGGAGGCGCTGCGGCGCGCGCAGGGCGGGCGGCGGCCGGAGAAGCGGCTGTACTGGAACCGGGTCGTGCTGATCGTCACCGCCCGGGTCGAGGTGCCGATCGAGGACCTGCTCGCGGTCGCGCGCCGGGTGATGCCGCAGACCGAGGGGCTCGGGATCGAGCGGGTCATCGCGCAGGGCATGCTGCCTCGGCCCGGTGAAGCGGCGCGGGAGACCGTGCTGCACCTCTCGAACCAGCCCGGCACGGGGCTCGCGGTGCGGATGACCGACCCCCCCACGCAGCCGCTGCGGCCGCTGGACGAGTACACGCAGAAGGTGCTGCAGTGCCGACGCCGCGGCACTGTCTACCCGTACGAGCTGCTCGGGGTGCTCACCCGGCCGCGCGGCGGGGCCCGGGAGCAGGGCAGCTTCGCCGAGCACGACCTGGACGACGCGGGGCGCCTGGTCCCCGTCGACCGGGCCTACGGCGGCAACCGCGCCGGGGTGGTCGTCGGGCTGCTGCGCACCCCCACCGACCGGAATCCCGAGGGGATGGTGCGCGTCGCGCTGTTCGGCGACCCGACCAAGGCACTGGGCTCCATAGCCGAAGAGGAGTGCCGCCGGATCCTGGCCGGGCTGGACATGGCCGCGGAGCTGGGCGTGCCCGTCGACTGGTTCGCGCTGTCGGCCGGGGCGAAGATCGCGATGGACAGCGGCAGCGAGAACATGGACTGGGTGTCGCGGGTGCTGCGGCGCATCATCGAGTTCACCCAGGCGGGCGGCGAGGTCAACGTCGTCGTCACCGGCATCAACGTCGGCGCCCAGCCGTACTGGAACGCCGAGGCGACGATGCTCATGCACACCCGCGGCATCCTCGTGATGACGCCGGACAGTGCGATGGTGCTCACCGGCAAGCAGTCCCTGGACTTCTCCGGCGGGGTGTCCGCCGAGGACAACGCCGGGATCGGGGGCTACGAGCGCGTCATGGGCCGCAACGGGCAGGGCCAGTACTGGGTGCCCGACGTGACGGCGGCGTGCGAGCTGCTGGCGACACACCACGAGCACGGCTACGTGGTGCCGGGGGAGCGGTTCCCGCGGCGGGCGCCCTCGAGCGACCCGGTCACGCGCGACGTCTGCTCCTCGCCGCACTCCGTGGCGGGCAGCGACTTCACCACCGTCGGGGACATCTTCTCGTCGGAGGCCAACGAGGGGCGTAAGAAGCCGTTCGACATGCGGCAGCTGATGCGCGCGATCGCCGACGCCGACCACCCGTCACCGGAGCGATGGGCGCAGATGACGGATGCCGAGACGGCGATCGTGCTCGACCCCTACCTCGGCGGGTACCCGGTCACGATGATCGGGATCGAGTCCCAGCCCGTGCCACGGTACGGCTTCCTGCCCGCCGACGGGCCGCACCAGTGGACGGCGGGGACGCTGTTCCCGCTGTCGTCGAAGAAGGTCGCGCGGGCGATCAACGCGGCGAGCGGGAAGCTCCCGGTGGTGGTCGTCGCGAACCTGTCCGGCTTCGACGGTTCCCCGGAGTCACTGCGGCAGCTGCAGCTGGAGTACGGCGCGGAGATCGGCCGGGCGATCGTGAACTTCGACGGGCCGGTGGTGTTCTGCGTCGTGTCGCGCTACCACGGCGGCGCGTTCGTCGTCTTCTCCGCGGCGCTGCACGACAACCTGGAGGTGCTCGCGGTCGAGGGCTCGTTCGCGTCGGTGATCGGCGGTGCGCCCGCCGCGGCGGTGGTGTTCTCGGGGGAGGTCAAATCGCGCACCCGCAAGGACCCGCGGGTGGCCGAGCTGCAGTCGCGCCTCGACGAGGCCCACGAGGGGGAGCGCGCCGCGCGGCGCGCGGAGCTCGACGAGGTCCGGTCGGCCGTGCACGCGGAGAAGATGGGCGAGCTGGCCGCGGAGTTCGACAAGGTGCACAGCATCCAGCGCGCCCTGGAGATGGGTTCCGTGCACCGGATCGTCCCCGCGGCGACCCTGCGTGCCGATCTCGTCGCCGCGGTGGAGCGCGGCATGGCCCGCACCCGGAGCTGACCCGGTGGAGCGGGGTGATCAGCGGGCGTCGGCGATGCGGGCGATGGTCTCCGCGTCCCAGTCGTGGGTCCGGATGAGCCGGTACCGCTCGCAGGCCACCCACAGGTAGGTGTCCGCCTCGGTGTCGGAACCGACCAGGTCGGCCTGGTGCAGCATCCGCACCACGGGCAGATACTCCTCGGCGTACCAGCGCCGCGCGATGCCGCCACGGTTGGTGAAGCGGCCCTCGTCCTGCATCAACCGGAACCCCCATGCCTCGACGGCCTCGCCGAGCTCGGCGTAGCCCTCGGGGTCGGTGACGACGATGCCTGCGCTCGCGGGCGGATCCAGCGGTACCCGGTCGAGGAAGACCCGACGGTAGTCCTTGACGATGAGGTCGCCGCGGTGGCGGACGCCCTGCGAGCCGAGGCGGGTCCGCACCTCGGTCACCATCGCCTCGATGGTGTCGAGCGCGAGCGCGTGCGCGACCGACACCCGGTGGTGCCCGTCGCGGACGAAATGCAGCTCACCCACGCGGTACACGTCGATCGGGGGATCGCCTCGCCGCGGCGGGTGGCCATGGCGAGCCGCTCCCAGCGCTGCCGGACCCGGCCGTGCGTCGGACGGAAGTACCGGTCGAAGTCCCGCGTCCGGTCGACGCTGCCGACGACGGAGTCCAGCCGGATCACCTGCAGGCCCAGGCGCTGCTCACCGGTACGCCCGAGCGCCGCGACGACCTCGTCGAAGGGCAGCACCACGTTGACGTCGTCGGGCTCCCGGCGCAGCCAGGTGGCGAGCCGGGAGAGCACCTGGCGGCGCCGTTGGCGCTGGAAGTCGTTCTCGGCGTCGTTGCGGACGAACCCCGTGTCACGCCGCACCGCCCACCTCCAGCCTCCGAGGCCCGACGACGTCGACCACTCGCGTCATACCGCAGCGAGCGTACGGCCGTCCGCGGGACGAGCACTCCATTACCGGCGCGGCTGTGTACCATCTGGTGCGGGCCAGGTGGGGTCCCATCGAACAGAGGAGCTCCTGCATGCGCCTGCGTGCCGCCTTGGGTCAAGCCTTCGCCGTGGTGCTCACCGTCGCGGCAGCGACGTGGTTCCCCGGTACCGCGGCCGCCGCGCCGCAGTTCGCCTCGGCGGACACCGCCACGGTCTTCCCGGGGGCGGCGACGGAGACCGCGGGCGCCTCCTGTACCGCGAACTTCATCTTCACCAACGGGACCGACGTCTTCATCGGGCAGGCCGCGCACTGCGCGGGCAGCGCCGGCGGCCTGGCCGCCACCAGCGGGTGTCAGGCGGGCAGCAGGCCGCTCGGCACCCCGGTGAACGTGCAGGGCGCGAGCCGCCCCGGCACGCTGGCCTACAGCTCATGGCTCACGATGCAGCGGGTCGGTGAGACCGACATCGCGACGTGCACCGCGAACGACTTCGCGCTCGTGAAGCTCGATCCGGTCGACGCGGCCGCCACCAACCCGGGCATCCCGGTGTTCGGCGGACCGACCGGTGTGGACACCGACGGCTCGGTACCAGGCGAGGCCGTCTACACCTACGGCAACTCCCCACTGCGCGTCGGGCTCGCGCAGCTCAGCCCGAAGTCGGGGGCGGTCGTCGGCACCGCGGATGACGGGTGGACCCACCTGATCTTCACCCTCACCCCGGGCGTGCCGGGCGACTCCGGCAGCGCGGTCCTGTCCTCGAACGGCGAGGCGCTCGGCATCCTCGTGACTCTGGGCATCGTGCCGGCCCCGGGGACCAACGGCGTGACGGACCTGTCACGGGCACTCGCCTACGCCAACGAGCACGAGGACCTGGGCGAGCTGAGCCTGGTATCCGGCACGCAGCGCTTCCGTGCGTCCCCGCTGTCGTTCCTCAGTGGCCTCGGCCTCGGCCTGTAGTGCCGTTCGGCAGGTACTACGAGGAATTCGAGGTCGGCGCGGTGTACAAGCACTGGCCGGGCAAGACGGTCACCGAGTACGACGACCACCTGTTCTGTCTGCTGACCATGAACCACCACCCGCTGCACATGGACGCGCACTATGCGCAGGAGAGCACCGACTTCGGCCGCAACGTCGTGGTGGGGAACTATGTGTACTCGCTGCTGCTGGGGATGTCGGTGGCCGACGTCTCCGGCAAGGCGATCGCGAACCTCGAGGTGTCCTCGCTCAAGCACGTCAAGCCGACGTTCCACGGCGACACGATCTACGGCGAGACCGAGGTGCTCGACAAGGTGCCGTCGAAGTCCAAGGGCGACCGTGGCGTGGTGCACGTGCAGACCCGGGGGTACAACCAGGACGGCACCGTCGTCTGCGTCTTCCGGCGCAAGGTGATGGTCCCGACGCGGTCCCACGGCGACGTCCGTGGCGGCGAGCAGCCCGGCCGCCCGGAGCCACAGCTCTGAGCGCCCCGGTCCGGCCGCGCCCTCAAGGGGGCAGGCAGCCCCACTCGGCGAGGACGTCGACCAGGCCGGTGACCAGCGGCAGGGACGTCATCGCGGCGGCGTCGCACCACCGGGCCTCGTCGGCGTCGTCGCCCGGCCGCAGGATGCCTCCGAGGGGGCGGCAGGCGAAGTCGTGGATGTCGTACACCGTACCGTCCGGGGCCTCCCGCTCGACGGAGCCGACATGGCGGCCGACGGCCACGGTGAGGCCGGTCTCCTCGGCGACCTCGCGCACCACGGCGCGGTCGCCGGATTCGCCCGTCTCGACTCGCCCACCGGGCAGCGACCAACAGCCCCGCCCGGGCTCGTTGGCCCGGCGGACCAGCAGCAGCCGGCCGCGCTCGTCGTGTACCACGGCACCGACGCAGCGCACCCGACGCAGCCGGGGGGATGTCACAGCACGCACCGTAATGGTTACGGGGTGCGACGCCACGCCGTTGGCCCGAGTGCGGTACAACTCTGGGGATCGGGGGCGCCGTGCGGTACAACGGTGGCACAGGCGTCCACCGCAGCGGCGAGACGAGGTCGGTGCATGATGAGTGCGAACGTGAAGAAGTACCTCACCTGGGTCATTGTCGCCTTCCTGGCGTTCTACCTCTTCACGCAGCCCGAGCAGTCTGCAGGCCTCGTGCGGGGCGGGGTGGGGCTGCTCCAGCAGGCTGCGGAGTCCGTGGTGCGTTTCTTCGAGTCGCTGGCCTGACGGCAGGCCTGGCGTGCTCGGTCCCCGGGATCCCGACGACTACCTGCTGTCCACCGAGCGGCGGGTCATCCGGGTGCGCCGGCACTGGGCGACGCTGCTGATCGTGCTGCTGCAGACCCTGGGCCTGGTGTTCGGTGCGATCCTCCTCGGCGAGATGTTCGCTGACGATGGTGACTCCGTCTGGTTGATCCAGTCGCTGCTCTGGTATCTGGCTTTCGCCGCCGTGCTGCGCTTCGCGTACTACGTGCTGGACTGGTGGGTCGAGCGCATCGTGGTCACGGACAAGCGCTTCATGCTGACCAGCGGCATCATCATCACGAACGTCGCCATGATGCCGATCACCAAGGTCACCGACCTGACGTACAAACGGCCGTTGGTCGGCCGCATCTTCGGGTACGGCACGCTGGTCGTGGAGTCCGCGGGCCAGATCCAGGCGCTCAACCAGATCACCTTCCTGCCCCGGCCGGAAGAGGTCAACGACGCGATCTCCGAGCTCGTGTTCGGGGAGAAGGGGCAGGCCCGGTCGCTGGGCCTCGTCCAGCCCCGGCGCCGGCGCTGACCCCGGTCGCGACCCCGTCGGCCGGGTCACGCAGACTTCCCCGACGTGCGCATCGACCTGCACGCCCACTCGACCGCCTCGGACGGCACGGACCCGCCCGTGGGTCTCGTGCGCGCCGCCGCCGCGGCCGGCCTCGACGTGGTGGCGATCACCGACCACGACACCACCGCCGGCTGGACCGAGGCTGCCGAGGCGTTGCCCGCGGGGCTGCGGCTGATACGGGGGGCGGAGTTCTCGTGCGTGTCGCCCGACGGCCGCGGCGGGTCGGCGTCGGTGCACCTGCTGGGTTACCTGTTCGACCCGCAGTCGCCGTCGATCGGCGCGGAGCAGGAGCGGCTGCGGGTCGAACGGCGTCGCAGGCTGCGGGTGATGGCGGAGCGGATGGCTGCCGACGGCTTCCCGGTGGACCCCGACGCGCTGCTCGACGGGCTGCCTGCCGACGCCCCAGCGGGCAGGCCGCACCTCGCGGGAGCGCTGCGGGCGGCCGGGGTCGTCGGCAGTGTCGACGAGGCCTTCGCGCGGTTCCTGTACACCGGCGGCCCGTACTACCTGGGCCGCGACGACACCGACGTCGCCACCGCCGTGCGCATGGTGCGGGACGCGGGCGGGGTGCCGGTGCTCGCGCATGCGTTCGCGAGCACCCGCGGCCCGGTCGTGGAGCCCGGGGTGATCGCTGCCCTGGTGACCGACGGGCTCGCGGGAGTCGAGGTGTTCCACCCCGACCACGACACGGCGGCGCGCGACCGGCTCGCGGCGCTGGCCGCGGACCTGGACCTGGTGGTCACCGGGTCCAGCGACTACCACGGCACCAACAAGGCCGTGCGGATGGGTCAGGAGACCACCACCTCCGCGATGTGCGAGCGGATCGAGGCTATGGCCTCGGGGGTGCCTGCGCTCGTCGGCTGAGACCTGCTCGCAGGGTCGAACCTCACCGCGCAAGGGGCGACCGCGGTCGACCGTCGGTGGCGATGGGTACGGTGGCGGCGTGCAAGAGGCGTTGGAGCTGGAGGGACTGCCGCGGCCGCTGGTGCGCGTCACGCCGTCGAAGTTGGCGGCCTGGACCGGCTGCCCCCGGCGTTACCGCATGGCCTATGTCGACCGTCCGACGCCACCGCGCGGGGGAGCGTGGGCACACAACACCCTGGGCGCGGTGGTGCATAACGCGCTGCGTGGGCTGTTCGACCTGCACCCCGGCCGTCGTTCCGCGGACGTTGCGGCGAACCTCGTGGCCACGCACTGGTCCTCGGAAGGCTTCGCCGACGACCGGCAGGCGGCCGCGTACCGCGACCTCGCGCGTGACTGGGTGGCCGGGTACGTCGCCGACCTCGACCCGGAGCTGGAGCCGGTGGGCGTCGAGCGGTGGGTGTCGACGCCCACCCGGCGGATCGTGGCGGAGGGCCGCGTCGACCGGATCGACGAGCGCGACGGCGAGCTCGTCGTCGTCGACTACAAGACCGGGCGGCACGGGCTCTCGATCGACGACGCCCGCGGCTCGCAGGCGCTGGCCCTCTACGCGCTTGCGGCGAGCCGTACGTTGCGGAGACAGTGCCGCCGGGTGGAGCTGCACCACCTGCCCAGCGGAGAGGTCTCGGCGTGGGACCACACGCCGGAGTCCCTCGGCAGGCACCTGCGTCGCGCCGAGGAGGCCGCCGACGAGATCGCCCTCGCCACCGACACCCTCACGGCGGGCGGAGACCCCGAGCTGCTGTTCCCGCCGTCGACCGGCCGGCACTGCTCGTGGTGTGACTTCCGGCGGCACTGCCCCGAGGGCCGCGCGGCTGCCCCTGAGTCGGCCCCCTGGGCGATGCTGTCGCCGCTACCCGCCGGGGACCCGCGATGACCACCGCGCCCTTGCCGACCGCGTCTCCCCACCGTGGTGCGGCGCACCGGCAGCGGTCGCGGTCCGCCGGTCTGGGAGTGCGGCGGCTGCTGCGGGGGCTCTCCGGGGCGCTGGCCGCCGGGCTGGTCGTGCTCACGCTGGTGCTGGCGGTGGCGCAGTGGCTCAGCCCCTCCGCCACCGTGCCCGGTCCTGGCGCCGCGACGATCGTGGGGCACGGCGTCGGTGCCGTCGTGGCGCTGCTTGCGCAGGCGGTCGCGGACCGGTCACGGGGCGGGCGCGCGGTGGCCGCGAGCGTGGTGGTGCTCGCCGTCGTGGTGATGGTGCTATGGCTCGGGTGGTGGCGCTGATGTCAAGCCGCCACTGACGCGGCCCTCTCCAGCGCCTCGCGCACGGTCGGGCCCTTCCGCCAGCTCTCGGGCAGGCGCAGCGCGGCCGTCTGGAACGTGCGCAGCGCGACGGTGGCCGCGAGGTCGGTCGTGGGCAGCCCCGGCAGCCCGTAGAGCCGCCGCGCCCACGCAGGCAGCAGCGCGAAGGCCAGCCCCGCCAGACTGCTCCACAGCGGCCGCGCCGGCGTGGCCAGCTGCACCCACAGCGGCATCGGCGGCACGGCGAGGCGCAGTGCCGCGGTCCGGGCGATCGGTGAGGACCGCAGTTCCGGCCGAACGCGGTCGAAGTACGCGGCGAGGGCGGCGCAGTCGCGCGGCACGTCCGGCACACCGATGAGCTCCGCCGCCCGCACCTGCTCCGCGACGAAAGCGTCGAGTTGTCCCGCGTCGAGGCCGGTGCCCCCGCGCCGCGCGGCGTCGACGAAGGAGTCCACCTCCGTGGCGTGGACCCAGCGGAGCAGCTCGGGGTCTCCGGCGGCGTACTGCGCCCCGGTGACCGGGTCGACGCCGTGCACCCGCTCGTGTATCGCGCGTACCCGTGCGGCTGCGGCGTCCGCCTGCTCGGTGGTGCCGAACGCGACCGTGGTGACGTACTGCGCGGTGCGCTGCAGCCGCGGCCAGAACGCGGTCCTGAAGTCGGAGTGCTGGTGCACCCCTGCCATGGCGTGGGGGTGCAGGGCCTGCAGGAAAAGCGCGCGCACGCCGCCGATGTTCGCCGCCGGGTCCGCGAGCACCTGCCAGGTGACGCTCTGCGGGCCGAAGTATCCGAGGTCGGTGTCGCTGCGGTGCCCGACGGTTCGCTCGCTGCGCTCGCTCACCCCACCACTGTGCCGTCGCCGATCCAGTACCGCCACACCGGCAGCAGTGCCGCGAGCAGCCCGTGCGGGTTCTCGGTGTTGGGGGAGTGCCCCGCGCCCGGGACCACCGCGAACTCGGCGTCGAGGCGGGTGGCCATCGCGGCCTGCAGCGCCACCGGCCAGGCGTCGTCGGCCTCCCCGCAGACGACCATCCGCGGCGTGGTGCCCAGCGCGGCGACGAGCTCGTCGACCCGGTCGGGCTCGCCGCGCAGCGCGGTGGCCATCCCGAGCAGTCCGGGCACCGACGAGCCGAGGAACCGGGCGCGCAACAGGGCCGCCAGCTCGGCGGGCTCGACGGGGCCGTCCAGCGCCTCCCGGAACCGCTGCACCGCCTCGATACCCTCGGTGCGCAGCAGCGGCTCGGCGAGTTCGAGCGTCGCCCGGCGGGGCCCCGGGGGCAGCGCGGCAGGACCGGAGTCGAGCAGCGTCAGGCCCGTGAGGGGGGCACCGGCCAGCACCGCCGCGCGCGCGACGAGACCGCCGTAGGAATGGCCGAGCAACAGCACGGGGCGCTCGGCCGCGAGGTCGTGCACCAGTGCCGCGACCGTGCGGCCGAGGGGTTCGGGGAGGTGATCCGCCTCGTCGCCCGCGCCGGGTGACTCGTACTGCCCCGGCAGGTCGACGGCGACGGCGTGCATGCCTGCCGCGGCCAGCGGGTCGAGCAGTGGGGCGAAGTCCTCCTTCGACCCGGTGTAGCCGGGGACGAGCAGCGCCGTTGCCCAACCCGGCCCTGCCGGGGCGATCCGCAACGCCGCGAGCCGCGCCCTCGCCACCAGGTCCACGCGCTCCGCGGAATGCGGACTGATCTGCGACGCCGTCACGGGCGACCACCCTACGGTCGTGGGGGGGGGGGGGGGGGGGGGG
>JALYQB010000703.1 GCA_030856045.1 Actinomycetota bacterium | reverse complement strand
CTCGATCACGTTGCCGCGGTACTCCAGAACATATCCCTGGCCGCCACCGGTGCCGATCTCCGCGATCACCGCGAGGACGATGTCCTTGCTCGTGACGTCGGGCGGCAGCACGCCGGTCGCGCTGGTCACGGTGATCGCCATCGTCCGGAACGGACGCAACGGCAACGTCTGGGTGGCGAGCACGTGCTCGACCTCGGAGGTGCCGATACCGAAGGCGAGCGCCCCGAAGGCACCATGGGTGGAGGTGTGACTGTCACCGCAGACGACGGTCATCCCGGGCTGGGTGAGTCCGAGCTGCGGTCCCACCACGTGGACGATGCCCTGCTCCACGTCACCCATCGGGTGCAGCCGCACGCCGAACTCCGCACAGTTGCGGCGCAGCGTCTCGACCTGGATCCGGGAGACCTCGTCGGCGATCGGCAGGTCGGTGTGCTCGGTGGGGACGTTGTGGTCCTCGGTCGCTATCGTGAGGTCCGGGCGGCGCACCGGGCGCCCGGCGAGCCGCAGGCCCTCGAAGGCCTGCGGGCTGGTCACCTCGTGCACCAGGTGCAGATCGATGTAGAGCAGGTCCGGCTCCGAGTTGCTGCCGGCGTCACCGGCGCGCACCACGTGCGCGTCCCAGACCTTCTCCGCGAGCGTACGGCCCATCAGTCATCTCCAAACTGGTTCGCGGACCGCTGGGGGTAGGAGCGGTTCCGCGACATGCGATCCACTTCTGGACTTCCCATATTTCGGGAGGATAGTATCGCTTCGTGGGACAGCGCCTTGTGGGACAGCATAGCGGCATCGGCGTGTTGGACAAGGCGATTACGGTGCTACGGGCAGTGGCCGAGGAACCGTGCGGCCTCGCCGAACTGTGTGCCCGCACCGGGTTGCCGCGAGCAACCGCGCACCGGCTTGCCGTCGGGCTCGAGGTGCACCGGCTCCTGCGTCGCGGCACCGACGGGCGTTGGCGTCCCGGACCCGCTCTGGGTGAACTCGGCAACGGTACGCTCGATCCCCTACTCGACGCCGCAGCCGCGGTACTGCCACGGCTGCGGGACATCACCGGCGAGAGCGTGCAGCTCTACCGTCGCCAGGGTATGCAACGCATCTGCGTCGCGTCCGCCGAGCCCCCCAGCGGGTTGCGCGACACCGTGCCGGTGGGAAGCCGGCTGCCGATGACCGCCGGCTCCGGCGCCAAGGTGCTCGTCGCGTGGGCCGACCCGGCCACCCAGCGGGCCGTGCTCACCGACTCCGTGTTCGGTGAGCGGGTGCTCATCGAGGTGCGGCGCCGAGGCTGGGCTCAGAGCCTCGCCGAGCGCGAGCCCGGGGTGGCCAGCGTCTCGGCACCGGTGCGGGACACGGCGGGCAGCGTGGTCGCCGCGGTGTCGGTCTCGGGACCCGTGGACCGCATCGGCCGCCGGCCCGGCGTGCGGTGGGCCGCCGCCCTGCTCGCCGCCGCCGAGGCACTACAGAACCGGATCATCTGACGCGCATCGCATTTCAAAGACCCCGGCAACGCCACGGCATTAGGCCAGGAACTACAGTGATGATGGCACGCTGCGGGTGAGAGCATCAACATGTTCTAGAACGTTCAACCCGTCGCTCAATGTGGAACCAGTATCTAATCGCTCAATTAGCTTGCTTTCAGCTTCCTTGACAGCGACTGCCGAGTCCAGGAGAGTTTGGATTTTGTTGGGATCGATGACAACAATGCCTTCATCGTCAGCGAGAATAATATCGCCAGGATTCACTGAAACTCCACCGCACGTCACTGGTATCTGTAGCTCGCCAAGCTTTGATGCTGTGCCTGCGAGCGGTGTGACAAAACGGCTGTAGATAGGAAGCTCGCAGTCCGCCACGTACGCCATGTCCCTATAGCCTGCGTCAACGATAATCCCGCCAATATCTCGCACCAAGGCTCCTCGCGCAAACAGCTCTCCGGCAAGAGCGATCTCACGCCCCCCACCATCAACAATGACCACATCTCCTGAGGAAGCGATCTCAACCGCTCGTAACACTGCCAGGAAATCGTCTCTACAGCGAACGGTAAATGCTGGACCGACGATGCGCGAGTTAGCGGACCTAGGCCGAATCGCACTCTCCATCACTCTAGTCGTCTTATCTCCATCGCAAATGGCCGTTGTATCGACAGTAAGAAAACGCTCAACAAGCTCATCCATCAGCATCGTAGTCGATCCTCTCTAACTTGTAATGAGACTTGGGATGCTTGCTTGGCTAGAATGCGGGGTTTAGGTCGACCCAGCCGATGCGATCCGAGAACGCTGCAGGAAGTCGTCGGGCTGCGATACCGCGGTTACTCCCTGCGGATGATTGCAAGACATATGACCTACTACAGTGTACCAACTCCGGGGGACGTTTGATACCCTGGAGCGCGTCGCATGCGCATCGGCTACTTCGAACGCAGGCAGCTCGTCAAGCGTTGCACGACCTCTCGATCACCTCCGGAGATCTACCGGCCAGCGGCTCGGACGCTGAGTGAGGTTGGCAGGCCTCGCTCCACCTCGACGGTCTTAGCTGTCGGCTGTGGACACTCTGTCACCGAAGCTCCGTCGTCGGCGTGCAACGTGTACAGCGCAGACAGAGCTGTGGTCAGCCCGACTAGCAACGGACGGTCTACGCCTCGGCGGACCTCATGTTGAAAGGGCAGTGCGTTGCGGAGATGACCTCTCCGAGTGAAGGCGCGCTCCGCGCACCGTCCGTCCGGCTGGCTGCTCCCCGGCGTTGAGTGCCGACCAGGGACGGCGAGCACGGGAAGCGGGTCGATGTCGGAGCTGGCGGCCCGGCTGCCCGGTGAGCTGGTGCTGCCCGACGAACCTGCCTACCTGGTGCTGGGCAGGCTCAGGCAGTGGAAGCATGCGCTTCGA
>JALYQB010000696.1 GCA_030856045.1 Actinomycetota bacterium | reverse complement strand
GCTCCGCGGCGAGCGCGGGATCCGCGACGACGTGCCGGACGTCCGCGGCGCGGGCACCGCCCACGATCCGCGGCGCGGGCCCATCCATCGCCGCGGCGAGCGCGACCGCGAGGTCGCCCACCGTGTGCGGCTCACCGGAGCACACGTTCACCGCCCGGAACCCCGGCGACGGCGCACCGAGCGCCAGCACGTTGGCCTCGGCGACGTCGGTGACGTGCACGAAGTCGCGACGCTGTGCCCCGTCCTCCAGCACGGTCGGCGCCTCGCCCCGCTCCAGCGCGGACCGGAACAGCGCCGCGACTCCGGAGTACGGGGTGTCGCGCGGCATCCGCGGGCCGTAGACGTTGTGGTAGCGCAGCGCCCACACCGAGCCGTCGGTCTGCCGTGCCCACGCCGCCGCGAGGTGTTCCTGCGCGAGCTTCGTCGCGGCGTAGGTCGACCGGGGGTCCAGCGGCGCGTCCTCCCGGACGAGTCCCGGCTGCAGCGGTGCGCCGCACCACGGGCACGGCGGGTCATAGCGCCCGGCGTCGAGGTCGCAGGCTCGCCGCGGCGCCGCCCGCACCGCGCCGTGCACGGGACACGAGTAGGCGCCCTCGCCGTAGACGACCATCGAGCTCGCCAGCACCAGCTCACGGATGCCGCGGGAATGCATCGCCGCGAGCAGCACCGCGGTGCCGAGGTCGTTGTTCGCGGCGTAGGCGGGGGCGTCGGACGCGTCGAGCCCGTGCCCCACCATCGCGGCCTGGTGGCACACCGCGTCCACACCGGACAGCAGGCGGGATACCAGGTCGGCGTCCGCCACGCTGCCGTGGACGAACTCGTGGCGCTCCGTCTCCACTGGACGTCCATCGCCGTGCGCCGCGGGCAGCAGCGCATCGAGCACCAGCACGGAGTGTCCCGCGCCGGCGAGGCGGTCGGCGACCTGCGATCCGATGAACCCGGCTCCGCCGGTGACGAGTACGCGCACGCCCGGACGCTATCCGTGCGGCACCGCCTCCAGTGTGGGCGACCCCACCGACGTCACCGACTCGTCACACCGCCGCCGTTTCGCGCCGCGCTGCGGGGGTACGTCCACCGGCAGCGACGAGAGGAGATGCGATGCGCGTCGGCGAGGTGGCTGCGGCGGTCGGCAGGGGATTGTTCGCCGGGCTGGCCGGCACGGCCGTCATGACCGTGTCGAGCACGCTGGAGGCGAAGCTCAGCGGCCGCGGGGCGAGCAGCACTCCGGCGGACGCGGTGAAGGCAGCCTTCGGGCTGGAGACCACCAGCGAGGGCGCGGAGCAGCGGCTCGCCACCCTCGCGCACTGGGGTTACGGCACGGGCTGGGGCGCGGTCCGCGGTCTGCTCGACGCGGTGGGCCTGCGCGGCCCGGCCGCGGGCGTGGCGCACTTCGCCGTGGTGTGGGGTGGCGAGCAGGTCGTGCTCCCTTCGCTCGGTGTCAGCCGGCCGACGTGGGCGTACGGAGCCACCGCGACCGCGACGGACGTGTTCCACCACGCCGTGTACGCGGCCGCGACGAGCGCTGCCTACGCGTGGCTCGCCCGGCACTGACACCGGGTCGGTGCGCTGCGCACGGCCCCACTACCGTGATCGGCATGGAACGCAGCGCGCAGCGGCTGGGGCGGGCACTCGTGGTGATCGTGGACGACCGGGCGGCCCACGGCGAGCTCGACGACGGCACCGGACCGCTGGTCACCGAGCTGCTCGAGGAGGCAGGCTTCGTGGTCGACGGATCGGTCGTCGTCGCGGGTGAGTTGGTCGACATCCGCAACGCCCTCAACACCGCCGTGATCGGTGGGGTCGACCTGGTGGTCACCGTCGGTGGGACCGGGGTGTCCCCGCGCAACGTGACGCCGGAGGCCACCGCGGGGGTCTTGGACCAGCGCGTGCCCGGCATCGCCGAGGCCATCCGCGCGTCGGGCCTGGCCGCGGGCGCCGCGGACGCCGGGCTCTCCCGTGGGCTGAGCGGCGTCTCGGGTAGCACGCTCGTGGTGAATCTCGCGTCGTCCCGGGCAGCGGTGCGCGACGGGATGGCCACACTCACCCCGTTGGTGGGCCGGCTCATCGAGGAGCTCTCCGGCCTCGAGTAGCGCGCCGCCGCCCGGCGACAGCCGTGAGTCAGGAGCCCTTGACCCGGTCGAGCATGCCTCCCACCTTGCCGCTCACGTCCTCGATCTGGTCGTGGTACTTGCCGCCGGTGGCCTTGTCGATGCTGCTCGCGGCCGCGTCGAGGCCCTGCGCGGCGAGGGTGCCCGCCTTCTCCAGCAGCGGTGCGGCCTTGTCCATGGCCTGCTCGCCGTAGTCGATCGCCTTGTCCATGAAACCCATGATCAGCTCCTTTGTTCTCACTGCCCGTCGCGGTGGGGAGCGCCCATCGTGACATCGTCCCGCAACGGTGGGTACCCCCACCCGGCACACTGGAGGAGTGGACGAGGTCGCGAGGCAACGCGGGGAGCACCTGCAGCGGGTCTTCGGGGAGGTGCTCCCGGAGACCACTTCGGACGAGCGGGGCTCCGACGACGCGGAGTCCGATGCGGACCGCGAGCGGTGGTACCGGGAGAACCGCCCCCCGCACCACGAGTGATCATCGAACCGTAACGGTCACCGCCTGGGACAGCGAGGCGCCTGCGACCCGCGTCGCGGCGTCCGGATCGAGGGCGACGAGCACCAGCCGCCCTTCGGCCCCGGGCCCCCGGCCCTCCGCCAGCACGGTGAGCACCCGCGCGCCGCGGGCCAGCACGACGGGCTGGTCCTGCCGCTCGCCGAGGGTCACGACGTCCACCGTGGCGCCGGGGTGCAGCAGCGCGGCGACGTCGGGATCGGACAGCCGGACCGGGACGCTCACCGCACCGGAGTCGCCCGAGACACTGCGCGCGAGCGCGGTTCCGGTGACGCGGACGTCGGTGACGGGCTCACCGCGCCGCAGGGGCGCGGCGAGGACCCGACCGGCGACGGCTTCCACCGACGTCGCCGCGCCGTCCGGTACGAGCGCGGAGGGCAGGCTCACCACCCGCACGGCCCCGCTCCCGAGTGCATCGCCCGGCGCCAGGTCACGGGAGGCCACCACGATCGTGACACCGGGATCGGTTCCCACGCCGGGAGCCAGCGCGAGCGCGGCCGCGAGCAGGACGAGCACGCCGGATGTCGCGCGGCGGAGCAGCACGGTGCGCGACCAGCCACCGTTCCACGCGTCCAGCAGCCGGTCCCGCAGCACCGGCGCGAGCGTCCGCGGTCCGTGCCGCCTGGATCCCATCGGAGTTCCTCCCGCCGTCCTGGCGCCGACGGTAGGGGCGGGCGGGGGTCCGGTGGTGCGGTGAGTGACCGGCCTGTGGACAACCGGCCGGTTGGGGACGGACTAGGAAGCGGCTGCGGCCGGTGTGCTAGACGACGACGTGCTCGTGGAGCTGCCGGCGTCGGACTTCTCCGTCCGCTTCTCCGATTTATCCGGCTTGCTCGGCTTCTCCGGCTTCTCCGGCTTGCTCGACTTCTCCGCGTCGGAGGAGCCCTCTCCGACACCGGTCACGGGCGCGGAGCGACTGTCGGTGCGGTAGAAGCCACTGCCCTTGAACACGATCCCGACCGCGGAGAACAGCTTGCGCAGCCGGCCTGTGCACTCCGGGCACTCCGTCAACGACGGGTCGGAGAACGCCTGCACGGTGTCGAAGCGGTGCTCGCACGCGGTGCATGCGTAGCAGTAGGTCGGCACGTCTCGCCTCCAGCGGGGCACTCTTCTTGGCAGTCGGCACCCGA
>JALYQB010000684.1 GCA_030856045.1 Actinomycetota bacterium | reverse complement strand
ACGACGAGATCGCCGACCGGCTGTTCCTGTCCCCCGCGACCGTGCGCACCCACGTCAGCCGGGCGATGGTCAAGCTGCACGCCCGCGACCGCGCCCAGCTCGTCGTCTTCGCCGTGCAGTCGGGGCTGACCGAGCGATGAGGCGACACCTCGTCGGCGGGTACGTCGAGGCGCGTAGCGCGGGTGACGCAGCCTCGCCGATGCGGCGCGTACCCCGCGGCGCCGACCCTCGACACCATGAACGCACTGCTGAACAGATCAGCGACGACATCCCGGCCGCGCGCCCAGGACGCCGTCATCGCGGCCACCGGGCTGACCAAGCGCTACCGCTCCGGGGTGCTGGCCGTCGACGACGTAGACCTCGCGGTGCACCGCGGCGAGGTCTACGGCTTCCTCGGGCCCAACGGGGCGGGCAAGACGACCACGATGCGGATGCTGCTCGGGCTCATCCGGCCGACGGCGGGCACCGTCTCGGTGCTCGGGGAGCCACCGGGCGCGCCGGGCGGCCTGTGTCGGCTGGGTGCCCTGGTCGAGTCACCGGGCTTCTACCCGTACCTCTCGGGCCGCGACAACCTCCGCGCGCTCGCCCGCCGCGCCGGGGTCGGCCGGTCGGGCGTCGAGGCCGCCCTCGACGCGGTCGGCCTCACCGGCCGCGCCGGTGACCGCTTCGCCACCTACTCGCTGGGAATGAAGCAGCGCCTCGGCGTGGCGTCGGCCCTGCTCGGCGACCCGGAGCTGCTGGTGCTCGACGAGCCGACGAACGGCCTCGACCCGGCAGGGATGGCCGACATGCGGTCGCTGGTGCGCCGGCTGGGCGACGAGGGCCGCGCGGTGCTGCTGTCCAGCCACCTGCTCGGCGAGGTGCAGCAGGTCTGCGACCGCGTCGGGATCATCTCGCGCGGCCGGCTCATCGCCGAGTCGACGGTCGCCGAGCTGCGGGGGAAAGCCTCGCTGCTCGTGGCCGCGAAGCCGCTGGACGTCGCGCACCGGTGCGCCGTGTCGCTGCTCGGTGCCGACCGGGTGCGCCTCGCCGACGGGGTGCTGCGCCTCGACGTCGAGCCGGCGGACGCGGGGTGGGTGAACCGGGAGCTGGTGGCGGCCGATGTCGAGGTCAGCGAGCTGCGCCACGACGAGCGGAGCCTCGAGGACGTCTTCCTCGAGCTCACGACACACGAGGAGTGCCCTGATGTTCGCTAGCGTCTCCGCGGAGCTGTTCACGCTCCGCAAGCGTCCGGCACTGTGGCTGCTGGGTGGAGTGTGGCTCGGCCTGCTGCTGTTCTTCGGATACGGGCTGACCTGGCTGAGCTATCGCAGCGCCGCGAACCCCGCCGTCGGGCAACGGATCCTCGCCGACGCGTTGCCCGCGAACCTCGTGGGCAACGCCATCGCCGGCTACGCCCTGTTCGGCGGCGCCATGGTGATGATCCTCGGCGCGCTCGTCGCGGGCAGCGAGTACGGCTGGGGCACGCTGAAGACGGTGTTCACCCAGAGGCCGGGACGGTGGTCGGTGCACCTGGGCCGAGTCGGTGCGCTGGCGGTCGCGCTCCTGGCGATGGTGCTGGTGAGCTTCGCGCTCAGCGCCGGGGCGAGCGCCACCATCGCGACGGTCGAGTCCGCGCCGCTCGACTGGCCGAGTGCCGCGGACGTGATGAGGGGAGTCGCCGCGGGCTGGCTGGTCCTCGGGATGTGGTGCGCCTTCGGGCTCCTGCTCGGCACGCTGGCCCGGGGGCCTGCGCTCGCCATCGGACTCGGCCTGGTGTGGGCGCTCGTGCTGGAGAACCTGGTCCGCGGGTTCGTCGCACTGCTGGAGCCGCTCGCGACCCTGCAGCGGGCGCTGCCCGGCGCCAACGCGGGGTCGCTGGTCGCGGCGCTCGGGGCCCGTGGCGGGGCCGGGGCCGAGGGCGGCACGCCGGGTGTCGTCGCCGTGGTCGACGGCACCCAGGCGGCCGTGGTGCTGGCCGCGTACGTGATCGGGTTCGTGCTGGTCGCCGGGCTCCTGCTGCAGCGCCGCGACGTGACGTGATCCCGGCCCTCGCCATGATCGCCGTTCCGGTGCCATCGGCGACACCTCGTGTCGCCCAACGCACCGGAACGGCGATCACCGGACGACCCGGCGGATCTCGGCGACGACCCGACCCGGCCGCGACACCAGGTCGTCCCACGTGAAGCGCAACACCGTCCACCCCGCCAGGACCAGTGCGTTCTGCCGCCGCCGGTCGCTGCGGAAGCGCTCCACACCGGAGTGCCACGCCCATCCGTCGATCTCGACCGCCACCCTCGCGGCAGGGAACACCACATCCACGATGTACTCCCGGTCACCCGCCCGCACCGGGGAGTTGAGCAGCCATCCCGTGATGCCGGCCTGGCGCAGCAGCCGAACAGTGACCCGCTCGGCGTGCGAGGCAGCGCGGTCGGCCGCCACGGTGAGCAGCTGCCCGGCCGCAGGAGTGCCCCACCGCCCGATGGACCGACAGTGCGCTTCGTGCAGGTCGGCGAACCGAACCCGGCGCTGCAGTGAGCGGTCCCACAGCCGGCTACCCTCCGAGGTCCCGAGCAGGACCGCCGCGGCCAAGACAGTCGTGGGCAGCGCGGTGATCGGCAGCCCGCGAAGCAGCGCCCGGTCAGCCGGATCCAGCTCGGCGCGGCGCACCAGCACGGTGGGCGGACAGCGGCCCGACCGGTTACAGGGGACGGTGACCTCGGTCGCGGCGGGGGTCCAGTCGATCAGCTCCCACCAGAACGCGGCGGACAGGCCACTGACGACCGCGTCCTGCCCCGCCCACGCCACCGCGCCCCGGATCCGCGCCGCTGCGGACGGCTCCCCCGGCAGGGTGTAGTACACCCGCGGGTGGAGCCGGAGCCACTTCCCGGTCCGCACCCGGTGCTGCACCTGCCGTGGGCTCAACCCGTACCGGCAGGCCTCGGTCGCGGTGACCACACCGTTCTGTTGCGCCGCCACGTCCTCGATCGTCACCGGCGCAGGATCGCCCGGCTGTCGCCCTCGGTCGGGCCGACGCCTCGGCCTCCTGTGGACAACCAAGTGGTTGGGGACAACTCCGCCGCGATGATCGCGATGATCGCGATGGTGGTGCGATGGACGACACATCGTGTCGCGGAACGCACCATGACAGCGATCAACTGGTCGGCGACCTCGGCGACCGCGTCGGTCGGGTGGCGTCAGGTGGCGAGCTGGACCAGCCCGAACTCCGTGGGGCTCGCCATCAGCGGGTGCCGGGGCAGGATGCGCACGGTGTAGCCGAGCAGGCCGGCGTGGGGCAGCGGCAGCGTCGCCTCGAACCGCGCCGCGACGCCGTCCGTGACGCCGAGGTACGCCATCGGCACCACCGCCGAGTCGCGCAGCTCGTCGGACTCGTCGACGCGGCCGACCACGGCCTGCACGTCCACGTCGTCGGGCGTCAACCCGGCGAGCTCCACCCCGGCTCGCACGGTCATCGGCGAGCCGAGCTCGGGTGAGTCCGGCATGCCGGACGTGTCGACCGTCGCGACCCGCACCCGGTTCCACGCACCACGCACCCGCGAGCGGTACCCGGCGAGCTCCCGGGCACCCGAGAACCCGTCGGCGAGGACCGCGGTCGAGGCCCGCGCCGCTGGGACGTAGTAGCCCTCGACGTACTCCTGCACCATCCGCGCCGCCTGCACCCGCGGCCGCAGCGTCGCGAGCGTGTGGCGCACCATCGCCACCCAGCGGGCGGGCACGCCGTCCGCACCGCGGTCGTAGAACCGCGGCGCGACGGTTCCCTCGACGAGCTCGTACAGCGCGCCTGCCTCCAGCGCGTCGCGGCGGCCGGGGTCGGACAGGCCGTCGGCGGTCGGGATGGCCCAGCCGTTCTCGCCGTCGTAGAACTCGTCCCACCATCCGTCGCGGATCGACAGGTTCAACCCGCCGTTCAGCGCGGACTTCATGCCCGACGTCCCGCATGCCTCCAGCGGCCGCAACGGGTTGTTCAGCCAGACGTCACAGCCCCAGTACAGGTAGCGCGCCATCGACATGTCGTAGTCCGGCAGGAACACGATGCGGTGCCGCACGCCCACGTCGTCGGCGAACCGCACGATCTGCTGGATCAGCGCCTTGCCGCCGTCGTCAGCCGGGTGGGACTTGCCGGCGATCACGAGCTGCACCGGCCGCGCCGGGTCGAGCAGCAGTGACCGCAGTCGCTCCGGGTCCCGCAGCATGAGGGTCAGCCGCTTGTAGGTCGGCACCCGGCGGGCGAAGCCGATCGTGAGAACGTCCGGGTCGAACACCTGCGACGTCCAGCCCAGCTCGGGCTCCGAGGCACCGCGTGCCAGCCACGCCTCCCGGACGCGGTGGCGCACGTCGGCCACGAGCCGTGCGCGCAGCGTGCACCGCAGGTCCCACAGCACCCGGTCGCTCACCGACTCCGACTCCGGCGCGCCCGGCTCGGGCTCCCCGAGGACTACGGAGATCTCGCGCGCCTCCCACGTCGGCCCGTGGACGCCGTTGGTCACCGACCCGATCGGCACCTCGGCGGTGTCGAAGTTCGACCACAGCGACTGGAACATCCCCCGCGAGACCCCACCGTGCAGCTGCGAGACGCCGTTGGCCCGCTGCGCCAGCCGCAACCCCATGTGCGCCATGTTGAACATGCCGGGGTTGTCCTCCGCACCGATCGCGAGGACCTGGTGGACGTCGATGCCGGGCAGCAGCGCGGACCCGCCGAAATAGTGGCGCACGAGGTCCACCGGAAACCGGTCGATCCCCGCAGGCACCGGCGTGTGGGTGGTGAACACCGTGCCCGAGCGCACCGCGGCGAGCGCCTCGTCGAAGCTCAGCCGGTCGGCATCGACCATCTCCCGGATGCGCTCGAGGCCGAGGAAGCCTGCGTGACCCTCGTTCATGTGGAACACCCCGGGCGGAGGGCGCCCGTCGATCTCGCACAACGCCCGCACCGCCCGCACACCGCCGATCCCCGCGAGGATCTCCTGCCGGATGCGGTGGTCCTGGTCGCCGCCGTAGAGCCGATCCGTGACGCCGCGCAGGTCGTCCGGGTTGTCCTCGATGTCGGAGTCCAGCAGCAGCAGCGGGATGCGGCCGACCTCGGCACGCCAGATGCGGGCCCGCAGCACCCGCCCGCCGGGCATGCCGACGTGCACGAGCACCGGCGCGCCGCCCGGCTCGGTCACGAGCAGCAGCGGCAGGCCCTGCGGGTCGAGCGCGGGGTAGTGCTCCTGCTGCCACCCGTCCAGCGAGAACGACTGGCGGAAGTACCCCGACCGGTACAGCAGCCCCACCCCGACCAGCGGCACGCCCAGGTCCGATGCGGCCTTCAGGTGGTCCCCGGCCAGCACCCCCAGGCCGCCGGAGTAGTTCGGCAGCACCGCGGAGACGCCGAACTCCATCGAGAAGTAGGCGATCGACGATGGCGCTGCCGGCAGCGTGTCGCACTGCTGCTGGTACCAGCGGGGCTCGTGGAGGTAGCGCGCCAGGTCGTCGGCGAGCGCGCCGGTCCGGGCGACCACGGCCTCGTCGGCAGCCAGCGCGGTGAGCCGGTCGGTCGGGATCTCCCCGAGCAGCCGCACGGGGTCGCCCGCCACCCGGCGCCACGTCTCGGGGTCGAGCGAGGCGAACAGGTCCTGGGTCGGCGGGTGCCAGGACCACCGCAGGTTCGTGGCAAGCGTCTCCAGCGGGGCCAGCGAGACGGGCAGCTGGGCGCGGACGGTGAAGCGGCGCAGAGCTCTCACGGATGGCGACCCTATCCCGGTCACCGTCACCGGATGATCGGGCGCGGCTGGACCGATCCCGACGTCACGGCCGAGCAACCGATCAGGCGGTGCTGCCGTCCACCACGGAGGAGGTTGAGCGGATGCGACGGACCGCGCTGCTGACGGCGATCTGCGTCGCCGCCGTACTCGCCGCGTGCGCCGGCCCACCGCCCGCGGGTCCACCGCCCGCCGAGCCACCGTCTCCTGGATCAGCTGCGGCACCACCGGGTACGGAGGCCGACGTGGAACGGTCCAACCGGCTGCTGCTCGCCAAGGCACGCCGCATCGACGCTCCCGTCGTCGTTCTGCACGTCGTCGCCGAGCCCGAGCGCACGGCCGAGGCGATCGCGGGCCTCGAAGCGCTCGGCGGGGTTCTCGGCGCGAGCGAGCTCTCGGCGGGGTCGCTACGGCTGTCGATGCCCACCGAGAACGTCGAGCGCGCGGCCGCGCTGCCCGCCGTCACCTCGATGACCGTCGAACAGGTCCCGCCGCGCGGCGCCACCCGGCAGAGCTCTCCGCCACCCCGCTGAGCGCCCCTCCCGCCGCGCCACCCTGGCGCGGAGCGTCCAGACTGTGCGGCGGCACGCGGAATCCAGGAGCAGAGAGGGCGGCGCCGTGAGCGGGCGGCTGGGCATCGACGACGTCTCACCGGTCGTGGCGTGTGGCCGCTACCCGTCCAAGGCGGTGGTCGGCGAGCATGTCCCGGTCAGCGCCACGGTGTGGCGGGAGGGCCACGACGCCGTCGCCGCCACCATCGTGTGGCGCGGCCCCGGCGAGCAGCTCGGCCGCGGCCTGCGGATGACCGACGAGGGCAACGATCGCTTCACCGGCGTCGTCGTCCCGGACCGCGAGGGCCTCTGGAACTTCCGGGTCGACGCCTGGAGCGACCCCTGGTCCACCTGGCGCCACGCGGTGGAGATCAAGATCGGCGCGGGGCAGGTGGCAGCGGAGCTCACCAACGACCTCGAGGCCGGTGCTCGGCTGCTGGAGCGGGTGGCCCGGCGGCCCGGTCAGCGGCTGAACCGGCCGGTGCTCACCGCAGCGATGTGCGCGCTGCGCGATGCCGACCGCGCCCTCAGCGAGCGGGTGGGCCCGGCGATCGCCGACCCGGTCACCCGGGTGCTCGCCGCCGACCCGATCCGCGACCTCATCACCCGCGGCCGCACCCACCGGGTGTGGGTGGACCGCCCGCGGGCGCTGTTCGGCTCCTGGTACGAGTTCTTCCCCCGCTCGACGGGCGGCTGGGACGACCACGGCAGGCCCGTGCACGGCACGTTCCGCACCGCGGTGGCGGCGCTGGACCGGGTCGCGACGATGGGCTTCGACGTCGTGTATCTGCCCCCCGTCCACCCCATCGGCCGCGTCAACCGCAAGGGCGCCAACAACACGCTCACCCCGGGGCCCGACGACGTCGGCTCGCCGTGGGCGATCGGGTCCGCGGAGGGCGGCCACGACGCGGTGCACCCCGATCTCGGCACCGTCGAGGACTTCGAGGCGTTCGTCGGCCGCACCCGGGAGCTGGGCATGGAGGTGGCGTTGGACTACGCGCTGCAGACGGCGCCCGACCACCCGTGGGCCGCCGAGCACCCCGAGTGGTTCACGACCCGCCCGGACGGCTCCATCGCCTACGCGGAGAACCCGCCGAAGCGCTATCAGGACATCTACCCGATGAGCTTCGACAACGACCCGGCCGGCGCCTACGACGAGATGCTGCGGGTGCTGCTGGTGTGGGTGGAGCGCGGCGTGCGGATCTTCCGCGTCGACAACCCGCACACCAAGCCGCCGGACTTCTGGCACTGGCTCATCACGCAGGTCAAGCTGCGTTACCCGGACGTGCTGTTCCTGTCCGAGGCGTTCACCCGCCCAGCCCGGCTCTACGGCCTGGCCCGGCTCGGCTTCACGCAGTCCTACACCTACTTCACGTGGCGCACGGGCAAGCACGAGCTGATCGAGTTCGGGAACGAGTGCGCCGCGAAGGCGGACGAGGCGCGCCCGAACCTCTTCGTGAACACCCCGGACATCCTGCACGCGTCGCTGCAGCACGGCGGCCCCGCGATGTTCGCGATCCGGGCCGCGCTGGCAGCCACGCTCTCGCCCTCCTGGGGGGTGTACGCCGGCTTCGAGCTGTTCGAGCACGTCGCGCTCCGCGAAGGCAGCGAGGAGTACCTGGACACCGAGAAGTTCCAACTGCGGCCACGGGACTTCGCAGGCGCGCTGGCCGACGGCCGGTCGCTGGAACCGTGGATCACCCGGCTGAACACCGTGCGACGCGAGCACCCGGCGTTGCAGCAGCTGCGGACGCTGCGGTTCCACCACACGGACACCGACGCGCTGCTCGCGTACTCCAAGACCGACCCCGGCACCGGGGACACCGTGATCTGCGTCGTCACCCTCGACTCCTTCGCCACCGCAGAGGGCACCGTCCGCCTGGACCTGCCCGCTCTCGGCTTGGACTGGGGCGACCGGTTCGCCGCGCACGACGCGGTCACCGGTGAGACTTTCGACTGGGGTGAGGCCAACTTCGTGCGCCTGGAACCGTGGCGCGCGGTCGCGCACATCCTGGTGCTGCGCCCCGTGCGGGCGTAACAGTCCCGGATGCTCGTCCGTCCTCGTTGCGCGATGATGCAGTAATGTCCATCGAGCAGCGCCAGCAGGCACCCGACGACCTCGAGGGCATCCCGCACACCGGCGAGGGTGTCACCGCCGACGGCCACCTGGTGGAACCGCAGGCGGACGACTTCCGCCACGCGACGGCGGCGCCCAGCGACCCGGACTGGTTCAAGCGCGCGGTGTTCTACGAGGTGCTGGTACGCGCGTTCGCCGACTCCGACGGCGACGGCACCGGGGACCTCAAGGGCCTGGCCAGCAAGCTCGACTACCTCCAGTGGCTCGGCGTCGACTGCCTCTGGCTGCCGCCGTTCTACGCCTCGCCGCTGCGCGACGGCGGCTACGACATCTCGGACTTCCGCGCGGTGCTGCCCGAGTTCGGTACGGTGGAGGACTTCGTCCTGCTGCTCGACGAGGCCCACCGGCGCGGCATCCGGGTGGTCACCGACCTGGTCATGAACCACACCAGCGACCAGCACCCGTGGTTCCAGGAGTCGCGGCGCGACCCCGACGGGCCCTACGGCGACTTCTTCGTGTGGAGCGACGACGACTCGCGCTACCCGGATGCGCGCGTCATCTTCGTCGACACCGAGAGCTCCAACTGGACCTGGGACCCGGTGCGCGGCCAGTTCTACTGGCACCGCTTCTTCACCCACCAGCCGGACCTGAACTACGAGAACATCGAGGTCGGCGAGGCGATGATCGATGTGCTGCGCTTCTGGCTGGACCTCGGCATCGACGGTTTCCGGCTCGACGCGGTGCCCTACCTCTTCGAGAGGGAGGGCACGAACTGCGAGAACCTCCCCCGCACCCACGAGTTCCTCAAGCGGTGCCGCAAGGTCGTCGACGACGAGTATCCCGACCGGGTGTTGCTCGCCGAGGCGAACCAGTGGCCCACCGACGTGGTGGAGTACTTCGGGGACCCCGCCGTCGGCGGTGACGAGTGCCACATGGCCTTCCACTTCCCGCTCATGCCGCGGATCTTCATGGCCGTGCGACGCGAATCGCGGTTCCCGATCTCGGAGATCCTGGCGCAGACGCCGCCGATCCCGTCCCGCTCGCAGTGGGGGATCTTCCTGCGCAACCACGACGAGTTGACCTTGGAGATGGTCACCGACGACGAACGTGACTACATGTACGCGGAGTACGCCTCGGACCCACGGATGAAGGCGAACATCGGCATCCGACGCCGGCTCGCACCGCTGCTGGACAACGACCGCAACCAGCTCGAGCTGTTCACCGCCCTGCTGCTCTCGCTGCCCGGCTCGCCGGTCCTGTACTACGGCGACGAGATCGGCATGGGCGACAACATCTGGCTCGGCGACCGTGATTCGGTGCGCACCCCGATGCAGTGGACGCCGGACCGCAACGCAGGCTTCTCCGCCTGCGACCCCGGCCGCATCTACCTGCCGGTGATCATGGATCCGCTGTACGGGTACCAGTCGGTCAACATCGAGGCGCAGTCCAACTCCGCCCAGTCGCTGCTGAACTGGACCCGCCGGATGATCCAGGTCCGTCACGAGCACCCCGCGTTCGGCCTCGGGAGGTTCACCGAGCTCGGCTCGTCGAACCCCAGCGTCCTGGCCTACCTGCGCCAATGGCACCCCGCCGGGTCGGCCGACAGCACGACCGCGGGCGACGACGTCGTCATCTGCGTGAACAACCTCTCCCGGTTCCCCCAGCCGGTCGAGCTGGATCTCTCCGAGCACGCCGACAGAGTGCCGGTCGAGCTCACCGGGGGCGTGCGCTTCCCGCCGATCGGCGAGCTGCCCTACCTGCTGACGCTGCCCGGCCACGGTTTCTACTGGTTTCAGATCACCCGACCGACCACCGAGGGGGACACTCCGTGACGGGCGAGGCACTCATCGACGACATCGCCGACGCGCTGCGCGGATGGCTGCCCGAGCAGCGCTGGTTCGCGGGCAAGGGCCGCCCGGTGCTCGCGGTGCGGCCGGTGCACGCCGCCCTGCTCGGCGGCGAGGATCCCGTGCTCGTGCACGCCGTGGTCGAGGTCGACCAGGGCGAGGAACACCACGAGCGCTACCAGTTGCTGCTGGGGGTGCGACGCGACATCCCGGAGCACCTCGGGCACGCGTGGTTGGCCGCATCGGGCGACCGCGTCGCCTACCAGGCGGTCCACGACGCGGAGCTGACCGCGCAGCTGCTGGAACTCATGGCCGAGGGAGCCGAGGTCGGCGGCGTGCGGTTCGCCACCGAGCCCGGCGTCAGCCTCGACACCGGCCAGCGCTCCCGTCCGGTCGGCGCCGAGCAGTCCAACACGTCGCTCGTGTACGGGCACCGCTACATCCTCAAGCTGTTCCGCAAGCTCGTCGCGGGCCGCAGCCCCGACCTGGAGCTGCACCGCGCACTGACCGAGGCCGGCTGCGCGCACATCGCCACTCCGCTGGGCAGTATCGAGGGCGAGCTCGACGGCGAGGTCGTCACCTACGGCATGCTCACCACCTTCCTGCCCAACACCGCGGACGGCTGGGCGATGGCGACCGCGAGCGTGCGGGACCTGCTCGCCGCGGACTTCTCACCCACCGACGGTCACCCCCGTCCGGACCAGGTGGGCGGCGACTTCGCCTCCGAGTCCTACCGGCTGGGCTCCGCCGTGGCTGCCGTGCACGCCGACCTGGCGCGGGCGCTCGGCTGTGCCGACGCGCCGGAGGGCCACCTCGCCGGGCTGGCCGACGCGATGCATCGCAGGCTCGACGCCGTGCTCGCCGACGTGCCGGAGCTCTCCGAGCACGCCGATGCGCTGCGGGCAGCGTTCGACGACGTCCACGCCCTCGCCGGGCCGGTGCCGGTGCAGCGGATCCACGGGGACCTGCACCTCGGGCAGGTCCTGCGCAGCGTCACCGGGTGGGTGCTGATCGACTTCGAGGGCGAGCCCGCCGCCCCGCTGAGCGAGCGGACGGCGCCGTCGTCGTCGCTGCGCGACGTCGCGGGGATGCTGCGGTCCTTCGACTACGCCGCCAACCACCTGCCCCTCGGCAACGCCGACCCGAAGGAGCACGCCGCAGCGGCCACCGAGTGGGCAGAGCACAACCGCGGCGCGTTCTGCGACGGCTACGCCGAGGTCGGTGAGGACCCGCGGGTCCTGACCGTGCTGCTGCGAGCGTTCGAGCTGGACAAGGCCGTCTACGAGGTCGCCTACGAGCACGGCAACCGCCCGTCGTGGCTGCCCATCCCCCTGGACTCCATCGCCCGGATCACCGCACGGGAGGGCCGGCCCCAGTAAGCGCTCGGACTCTTATGGCGCAATCGATTCACCGGGCGCCAGCAGCGGCCTGGATGGAGAGGGTCCGCCGGAGATCCGGATGAATCAACGGTCGTCGCCGTCGATCCTCGCCAGACCCAGCCAGTCCAGCACCCGGGTGATCGTTCGACACGGCTGGTCGAGCAGGGCTTGATGGGTGACGGTGAGTAGCCGCTCCGGTGGAGCGTTCTCCTCGACCGCCGTCACGAACAAGGTCCGAGCGTCCTCGGCCGACAGCAAGGCCCCGCAGCGGAGGTACTCGAAG
>JALYQB010000692.1 GCA_030856045.1 Actinomycetota bacterium | reverse complement strand
ACATCACCCCGGAGAAGGTGCTGGAGATCCAGCAGTACGCCCGGGAGCCCATCAGCCTGGACCAGACCATCGGCGACGAGGGCGACTCCCAGCTCGGTGACTTCATCGAGGACTCCGAGGCCGTGGTGGCGGTCGACGCGGTGTCGTTCACGCTGCTGCAGGACCAGCTGCAGTCGGTGCTCGCCACACTGTCCGAACGCGAGGCGGGCGTGGTGCGGCTGCGCTTCGGCCTCACCGACGGCCAGCCGCGCACGCTGGACGAGATCGGCCAGGTCTACGGCGTGACCCGGGAGCGGATCCGGCAGATCGAGTCCAAGACCATGTCCAAGCTGCGCCACCCGTCCCGCTCCCAGGTTCTGCGCGACTACCTGGACTGATCCTCCTGGCGCGGCCCTGCGTCGGGGTCATACTCCGTGCACGCACGGTAGGAGTAATCCCATGTGGCGGCACCGACGAGGACTGGGTATCGCGGCACTGGCGGCGGTCATCGTCGCCATGATTCTCAAGCCCATCGACGCCCTTGGCTCTCCTGGAGAACCGATCGACAAGCTCTGGCGGTACTACTGTGAGCATCCCGACTGTACGTCGACACCCATCCTTAAGCCTGAGCGACTTGGCAAGACGAGGCGCCCCCGGTGCCCGTTGGGGCACGGTCGGATGACGGGCGAGGAACCACCACCGGCGTCCCAGGTCTAGCTGCTGATCATGCTCGCCGACGTCGTGCAAGCCGGAACGAAAGCCCTGGGTGGTGCTCGGTTCAGCCTGGTGAACGTCCTGCCCGGGACGCTGTTCGCCGTCATCGTCCTCGCTGCGATCCGGGCTGGCGCCTACGGCGACCGGGAGGCATCGCTCGCGAACGTGATCCCCGCGGCATCGCAGCGCACCGCCGGGGGTGCCCTGGTCCTGGTCTTCGGGTTGTTCCTGCTCGGCGTGCTCCTGCAGCCGTTTCAGATCGCGCTGGTGCAGTTCCTGGAGGGCTATTGGGGACACGGACGGGTCGGCAGCGCCGCCGGGAAGCTGGCCGTCGAGCGACACCGTCGCAGGTACACGACGGCACGCGCGGAGAGTGACGCCGAGCCGAGCAGTCCGCAGGAAACGACCTTCGCTCAGGTCGCGGAATTCAACCGATGTCAGGCCGCGGAAGCCCGGACGAAGAGCCGGGCCGATGCGCTGCTGAAGCAGCTCCCGATCGAACCCGAACACCTCATGCCGACGATGCTGGGCAACGTGCTGCGCAACGGCGAGGACTACGCCGGCGAACGGTATGGCCTGGACGCCCTCACGGTATACCCGAGGATGTACCCGTCGCTGTCCAAGCCGATCAGCGACGCGATGTCCCGCCAGCTCGACGTGATCGCCGTGACTGCCGCGATGTGTGTCAGCTCGATCGCGGCCGCGCTGGCCACCGCCCCGGTCGTCAGGCGGCTCGATCCCTGGAGTCTCATCCCTCTCGGAGCGCTTCTTCTCGGTGTTCTCGCCTACCGAGGCGCACTTCGTGCGGCCGGTACACACGCGACCCTGTTCGCCACCGCGTTCGATCTCCATCGTTTCGACATGCTTCAAGCTCTGCACTACGAATCGCCTAAGACGGTGGACCGTGAACTGAAACTCAACCGGGAGCTGACGACCTTCCTGCAGAGCCGTCGACCTCCGCACGAGGAGCTGGCGGAGTTCGGCTATGAGCACCCGACGGTCTGGTCGCCGCCAGTTCAGGCGCAGGTGCCGCCTCAGAACGGCGGCGCGGGCGGGGCGCCGCCCGCAGCCCAAGATGCGGCGCCGACAGAACCCGTCAACGCCGACCCCGCTGAGCGCACCGGCTCAGGACCACACGACCCCTGAGCCCCACGACGTTGATCACCACCGTGAACGTGACAAGTTCAAGATCGTCGACCGAGCGGACCGGTGTCTGCTGATTGAACTCGCCCTCGAACTGGACTCCAGTGGCCAGGGTTCGTCCGGGCAGCACGGTCCATGTCTCCGGGAGTTTGATCTCCACCCGGCTGGCGAACTCCGTGATGTCGATCTCGATGACGAGCTTCTCGCTTACCTCGTGATCCGTGCCCGAAAGGTCGAGGGTCGTGGAGGAGAGCACGGACAGGACCGTGAGCTTGCTCGGCAACCGACCGGGTACTTTGAAAATGCCAGGGTAGAGCAACGATCGGAATCGTCGGACACCGAAGTGCCGCGATTCGCGGCCTCCACTGGTGAGCGCCACGACGCAACCTCCCAGAATGGCCAAGATCGCCAAGACTTGAGGACCCGGCACGGATCCGAGCGTGTCCATCCGAACGATCAACCACAACCCACCGGCCGCCGCCAACACCGCGGGGCCGGTGAGGCTACCCCGTGGAGCCATCACCCGGACGCCTGCGACGGCAGCCCACACCAACAGCAGATAGGGTGCAATGCCCACGGTCGCCGCAACGACACTGGACAGCGCACCGGCCCACCATGCCGTGCCGATGATCGCGATGAGCAATCCAACTGCGACTCGGACCCGATTCACATCCTTTCCCCGCGGCTGACTGCCAGTACTGAACCCTATGACTCGGCTAACCGACACGAGACACGCCGCACCACCCCGGGTCTCACGCCGCTGTAGGGCCAGCGGTTCAGCCTCACCGACGGCCAGCCCCGCACCCTGGACGAGACCAGCCAGGGCTGAACAGCCCCGCGCTCACCGACCTCGTCCGCCCGCTGATGTCCTACGGCAAGGACGAACGCCACGTCGACAAGCACCTGTGGAAGCTGCCCATCCCAGGCTATGACGAGACCGACCCGCAGCACCGCCGGCTCGCTGACCTCGGCCAGGCCTGCGCCGAGCACGTGAAGACCATGGACCTGGACGAAGGCGGCAACTTCGTGACCCTGCGGCGCAAGGTCCGCTCAGCGCTCGCCTCGCATCCACCTGCGGTCGAAGCGAACACCCTGGTTGTGAACCTCCTTGCCCCGAGCGTAAGGGATCAGCCAGCGGGAATGCCCGCTGAGTGAGCGTGTCCGGGCTGACAATGACGGCGACCGCGACGCCCCGCTCGTGCACGGGGCCGGGTTCCCGGAACGGGGCTCAGGCCCTGGTCGCGGCTACCTGCCGGGCCATCCGGGCGAGCTGCTCGGCGTCGGCCCCGCGGCGGGCCGCCAGCGCGGCCACGAGGGGTTCGAGCCGCTTGCGTGCTCGAACTGAGGTCAGCCTGCCCGCGTTGGTGATCGCGCTGTGCGCCAGTGCGAAGCCGCGGGGCTCCCCGGCCCGCACGTGGATCGCGGCGAGGACGATGGAGGACTGGGTAAGGCTGACCTGACTGCCACCCTCCCACCGGCGCAGCGACGCCACGGCGAACGGCTCCGCCGCGTCGAGGTGTCCCCGCTCCAGCTTCAGGCATGCGGCGGGACGGTCCAGATCGCCGTAAGGGTCGGCGGGGGTGGGCTGCCACAGCTCCCGCGCCTTCGCCAGCGCAGTGTCCGCGGCCCGGGCGGCCTCCGGATAGTCGAGACGGCTCAGGGCGGTCGCCTCGTCCATGAGCACCACTGCCTGCACGGCCGCTCTCCCGCTTTCCCCGACCACCACCGCGCGCTGCTCGTCCGGTGGGATGTCCAACGCCGTGGCACCCCCGACCTGCAGCATCTTCAGCCCGTCATCGGGTTGACCGTGCTCCTGGGTGGCCAGTCCCGCATAGGCCAGAGCGAGGACCTGCAAGTAGGTGTCCCTGGCCTCGGTGGCCAGCTTCAGCGCATGGCCGTAGTGATGCATGGCCCGGTCGTAGAGACCGCCGTCGAACCCCGACCATCCGGCCCGGATGTGCAGCTCCCCGACCGCCGTCTTCAGAGCCTGCTTCACCGACTCGGGACCCGACACATCCAGCAGTCGTGTCGCCCACCCGGCCGCGGCGCTGCTCAGCTCCGGGTCGGACCCGGAAGGAGTGGAAGCGGCTTCGTTGAGCTGGCGGGTCAGGCCCCGGACCTTCGCCACATGGACCGCACCGAGCTGTGACGGCAGCGGTACCGGCGACGGGTCGCCCAGCTCCAGGCGCTCCAGCAGCTGGGCCAGCTTCGCGGCCGGGGCGCCCACTGCGACACTCGCGCCCAGCTCGATCACCTGTCGGCGCAGCATCTGTTTATCAACCCCTTCGGGGCTGGCGACCGTGACCTCACCACGGTAGGCGCCGTAGGAGATGCCCATCAGCTCGCGGGGGATGGCCAGCCCTTCGGTGATGCGCACGAGCAGGTCGTAGGACAGCACCCGGCGGCCGGCGAGGATGTCGCAGACCTCGGACTGCGACTGCCCGGTCAGGCGTGCGATGTCCCGCTGGGTGAACCCGGCGTCTTCGAGTACCCGGTAGAGGGCGGCGATGTCGCGGGCGGCCAGTATTGTGCGCATGTCGTCGCGTTGATACAGCGTCGGGTCGATCGGCGGTGTGGGTTTCTCGCTGCCCGCCGCTGGTGTACCCGCCACTATCGCAGCGATCTTCTCGGCGTGCCCGTAGCTCATCGCCCACCCGCTTCCCTCAGTGTGATCGGCCGCACCGTAGCGCGTCCGGAATCATCGGATGACGCCGACCCCGGCTGCCCGTGGCGACCGTGCCGGCGCCACTTCCCCGGGCAGGCCGGGCCTTCGATGCCCGTCTCACCACAGGCCACCGCAACCCCCGCTGGAAGCTCACCACACACCGACGGCGTCGGTGCCGTCGGACGCAGCGGTGGCGTTTTTGGTGGTTAGCTGTCATCATCAGGGAGTGCCCTCGACAGCCATGGACCACGAGTTGCTCACCACAGGTGAGGCGGCTGCCTTGCTGGGCTCGTCCCGGCAGCATGTGGTCGACCTGTGCGAGCGCGGCCACCTCGTGTATGTCAGGATCGGCACCCACCGCCGTCTGCGACGAGCCGATATCGAGGTCTTGACGAAGGCGACGCTGAACCGCGATCAGGCACGGTCATTGTGGCTGCACCGCGTCGTCGCGGGCCGGTTGGCGATGC
>JALYQB010000612.1 GCA_030856045.1 Actinomycetota bacterium | reverse complement strand
GGCTGATCCTCGTCGACCTCAAACTCGCGCCGCTGGCCGGCAACCTGGTCCTGCTGCACCGCGACGGCCAGCGGGTCGACGGCAGGTTCGACCCCACCTACGCCAGCTTCATGGCGATGCGCCACGTCCGCGACGAGCCGCGTACCCGACGCCCGCCACACGACCACGGTATGGCGAACGAACGCACCACCACCCTGGACCTGCCTCGGCCGTGGGAGCACGGCGTGGTCTGGTTCCTCGCCCACCACGCACTGCCCCACGGCACCGAGTTCAGCCTCAGCGGTGACGGCCCCGGTGAGCCGCCCCGCCACACCGTGCTGACCAGTTCGGACGGTTCCTGGTGTGAGGTGCACGCCGAGGCCGAGGACGACAGACGACGCGTCCACGAAACCGGTGCCCACCGGCTGTGGGGAACCATCGAGGAGGCCCACCGCCAGTGGCTCGCACTCGGGCAACCCGGCTGGGACCGCTTCGGACTGAGCGTGACCCGCGAGCACCAATGGACCTGGCTCGACGAGCCGGGCCGCCCGCTCCACGCCCGAACGTGACGCCGTCGGCGCCGGGGCGCATCGTCGCCCTATGCCTTCGCGAGGAACTCCGCGCGGTCGTCATCGAGGAGGGCCGCGACGAGGGCGGCGAGCGCGGGCGACCGGTCGAGCTGCGGATCGGCGTCGACGAGCCGCTGCGCCTCGGTGCGCGCCCGCGCGATGAGGTCCCCGTCGGCCAACAGCGACAACAGCTTGAGCCCGGAACGCCGCCCCGACTGCGCCGCGCCGAGGACGTCGCCCTCCCGCCGCAGCTCCAGGTCGACCGTGGCGAGGGCGAACCCGTCCGTCGTGGCAGCGACCGCGTCCAGCCGCGCGCGGGACGGCGACCCGGGCGGCACCTCGGTCACGAGCAGGCACAGCCCCGGGTGGGCGCCGCGACCCACGCGCCCGCGCAGCTGGTGCAGCTGGCTGATGCCGAACCGGTCGGCGTCGAGGATCGCCATCACAGTGGCGTTGGGTACGTCCACGCCGACCTCGATGACCGTGGTGGCGACCAGCACGTCGAGCTCGCAGGCGGTGAACGCCCGCATCACCGTGTCCTTCTCGTCGGCGGGGAGCCTGCCGTGGAGCACGCCGAGCCGCACGTCGTGCAGCGGGCCGTCCGCGAGCTGGGACGCGACGTCGAGCACCGCCATCGGAGGTCTGCGCTCCTCGCCGTCGCCCTCCTCCTCGGCGTCCCCGATCCGCGGGCACACGACGAACGCCTGCCTGCCCTCCGCCACCTCCTCGGTGATCCGACGCCACGCACGGTCGAGCCACGCGGGCTTCTCCCCCATCGGCACCACGCTCGTCGCGATCGGCGAACGGCCGTGCGGCAGTTCGCGCAGCGAGGACACTTCGAGGTCGCCGAAGACCGTCATCGCGATGGTCCGCGGGATGGGCGTCGCCGTCATCACCAACACGTGCGGGGTGGCGCCGCCCGCGCCGCGGGCACGCAGCGCGTCCCGCTGCTCGACGCCGAAGCGGTGCTGCTCGTCCACCACCACGAGCCCCAGGTCCGCGAACCCGACCCGGTCCTGGATCAGCGCGTGGGTGCCGACGACGATGCCCGCGGCCCCGGATGCCGCGTCCAGCAGCGCCTGCTTGCGCGCCTTCGCTCCCAGCGACCCGGTGAGCAGCGTGATGGCGGTGGCCTGGTCCGCGGCACCCAGCTCGCCCGCCCGCCCGAGGTCGCCGAGCAGGTCACGCAGGGAGCGGGCATGCTGCGCCGCCAGCACCTCCGTCGGCGCCAGGAGCGCCGCCTGCCGGCCGGAGTCGATGGTCTGCAGCATGGCGCGCAGCGCCACCACGGTCTTGCCGGAGCCGACCTCACCCTGCAGCAACCGGTTCATGGGGTGCTCGGCCGCGAGCTCGGCGGCGAGCTGCTTCCCGACCTCGCGCTGGCCGGCGGTGAGGACGAACGGCAGCCGCGCGTCGAACGCGTCGGCGATCCCGCCGGGCCGCGCCGGGCACGCCGGCGCCGGGCGCTGCAGGACCGCGTGGCGACGCTGGGCGAGGGTCACCTGCACGGCGAGCGCCTCGTCCCACTTCAGCCTGCTCCGCGCGCGGACGTGCTCGGCATGGGTATCGGGGCGGTGGATCCCCCGCAGCGCCACGGCCAGGCCCGGCAGCGTGTGCTCCCGCCGCAGGTGCGCGGGCAGCGGATCGTCGTCCTCGTCGGGCCCGTCGAGCTGGTCGAACACCATGCGGACGCACTTCTGCAGCGTCCATGACGAGACGTCCTTGGTCGCCGGGTATACCGGGATCAGCGGGCGGGTGAAGTCCCCGACCATGCCCGAGTCGCCGTCGTCGTCGATCAAGGTGAAGTCCGGGTGCAGCAGCTGCCGCGTGCCGCGGTAGGTGCTGACCTGGCCCGCGAACAGGGCCTGTCGCCCCGGTGGCAGCCGGTTGGCGAGCCCGCGCTGGTTGAAGAAGGTGAGGTCGAGCTGGCTGCGGCCGTCGGAGATCACGACGTGCTGAATGGTCCCCTTGCGGCGCTGCATGGCCCGCGAATTCGTCTTGCGCACCTCCGCGAGGACGGTGACGTGCTCACCGATCGTGAGCCCTCCGATCGGGGTGAGCTGCCCGCGCTCGGCGTAACGGCGCGGGTAGTGGCGCAGCAGGTCCCCGACCGTCTGCAGGCCGAACGCCGCGGTGAGCGGCTTCGCCGTTGCCGGCCCGAGCGCCGCGGTGAGGTCGTCGCTCATTCCCACCATGGGCCTCACTCCACCCCGACCAGAAGCATGCTCCGGGGTTGGCCCCCGTCGTAGATCGCGAGCTCCGTCTCCGGGTGCGCCACCCGCAGGTGCTCGGTGAGCAGCTCGGTCACCCCGCCCGGGGCGTCCGCACCCAGCAGGACCGTCACCAGCTCGCCCCCCGTGGACAGCATCCGGTCGATGAGCGCCCGCGCGGCGGCGAGCGGCTCCGCCTCGATCAGCACGACGTCGTCGTCGATGAGGCCGAGGACGTCACCGGGCTGGCACCGGCCCACCCAGGTCAGCCCCTCGGCGACGGCAACGGTCAGCTCACCGCGCCGCGTCGCCGCGGCGGCCTCGGCCATCGCGACGACGTCGTCGCCCGCCCGGCGCTCCGGGTCGTGGACAGCGAGCGCAGCCAGGGCCTGCACCGGAGATGCGGTGGGGACCACGACCACGTCCTGCCCGCCGTCGCGCGCCTGCTCGGCTGCGGCC